>JBKJSW010000014.1:0-3071 GCA_046595765.1 Ahniellaceae bacterium | reverse complement strand
CGTCTGTTCGGTCTTGGCCGCGACCGGACGTCGCCACGCCAGCAGGCTGCGCAGGTTCTCGAACGAATCGGCGGCGCCGCTGACCGTCGCCGGGTCATACGGCGCTGCTGGTCGCGGGGCACCCGGCCACCCGGTCAACGGATTGCGGAATGCGGGTGGCAGGTCCTCCGCGCTCGGCCGCATGGGGGCAGGCTGCGCCGACATCGGACCGGCATAGGCATGCCCCTGCGCCGGACCCTGGGCATGAGGCGCATACCCGTGTCCCTGCGACGGATGTGCGGGTCCGCCCGCGAAACCGCCATGTGAATCGGATCCGTACGCGGGCGCCGACTCCGGATACGCGGCAGCGCCGCTCGCCGAGCTGCCCTGCGACCCGGCAACGGCCGTGCCCCGGCCGGCAGAGTCGTCGTCGCGCCGAATCTTGGGCAACTGGAATGCGACGTGCGGAAGGATGCGGTGCTGGATCAACACTTCGTTGAACAGCACGAACAACGGTTCGGCGTTGCTGAAGAACACGCGGTCGCACAAACGATACAGCTGCAATCGATATTCCTGACCGAGGTCCAGGCAGCTGATCGCGGTACGCAGGCATTCGCAGAGACGATAGGGACCGAGAGGCAGCTCGTCCGCTTCGAACGCCTGGCGCCCCGCCATCACGGCGAAGCGCTGGCCCAGCAGATACAGCAGTTGCGAATAGCGCAGTTCGGCGCGGGTCGCGATCTCCTGCAGGCTCAGCATCTCCTCGAACGCTTCCTGGTCGAGCAGCGAGAGTTCGCCCAACGGCTTTGAGTGTTTATGCGCGCGCATGAACATCGGGGGCGCGGCCGGACGGTCGATACTCGCCAGTGCATGTTCAAGGCGCAGCAGGAAACGGGGCGCGACATCGGCGCGCGCACGCCGCACATCGCGCATGGCGTCGAGGTGCCGCTGCTGCACTTCGTTCGACCGCGCCTGGTCGGCGAGCCGGAAGAGATGCTGTTCGAACTCGGTCAGCGCGGCCTGGAGGTAGCGTTCGAAAGTACTGCTGGCGACCGCGAACAAGGCTTCGAGCGCAGCGCGCGGGCGTGCCGGCAAGCCGCTGCTGCGCAGGCTGACGACGCTGTCGGACTCGGCAGCAGGAGGACCGAACTCGGACACTCAGTATTCCTTGAACGGTCGAATTGGGCCGATTGTAGGCTGTGGAGAGCGGCGCGTGCCAGCGGCCTGGGGGGCGCGTCCCTGCGCCACGACACTCCGGCCCACCGCGGTGTCGATCGTTATTTACTCCGTGAAGAGAAGCGTCGCGAGCCAGGTGCGCTCGGGTTGGCCGAATCCGGCGGCCAGCTGGTAGGTGCGGTCGGTCAGGTTGTCGCCGCGCAACTGCAGTCGCCAGCGCTCGCTCAGCGGCCAGTCGACTGTCGCGTGCAGCAGGCCGTATCCACCCAGTGTTCCGAACGGATCGCGACTTTCGCCCACGGCTTCGCCGGCGAGGACCCATTCGACGCCGCTGTCGAAGCGATAACCGATTTCGCCGGACGCCTTGCGCTGCGGTCGCCTCGGCAGGTCAAGACCCGTGGCAACGTCGCGCGTGTCCTGCCACGTGGCGGCAACGCGGGTGCGCCACGCGCCGCCCTGCCAATCGTGGGTGAGTTCGGCGCCGTCGATGGCCGCCTCGCGGATGTTGATCGCGGAAAAATTTGGCCCGGCGAACGCGACCAGATCGTCGATCCGCGTTCGCCAGGCGTCCAGTCGCAACGTGTGGCCGGCAGCAGGCGCGAACAGCAGCCCGGCCTCCAGCGAGCGCGAGGTCTCCGGGTCGAGATCGGGATTGCCGGCGAAGTCGCCCCCAAAGCCCGGAAAATACAATTCGCTGAAGTTGGGTGCGCGAAAGCCCTGGCCCCACGACGCGTACAGCCGTGTGCGTTCGCCGAGCCGCCGTCCCCACGCGAGTTGTGCGGTGGAGTGGCCGCCGAACTGGCTGTTGTTGTCGTGGCGCAGCGCCGCCTCCAGGCGCTGTGCGCCGAAGTCGGCTGCCCACGTCGCGAACAATGCTGCGTTACGGCGCGAACGGTCGTACGCCGCCTCGCCCGCGAAAGTGTCGATCGATTCGCCGGCTTCGCGTTGCCACTGGCTGCCGACGACGAACTCGCCCAGCGTGGCGTGGTCGGTCGATGCCTGCCAGTCGACGCTGGTGCGGCGGGCGCGGAACAGGCTGAAAAACGCCGGCGTGTCGAGCCGGTCGTACGCGTAGCCCACTGTCGCCAGGTGCTGCCAGCGTTCGCCGAGCGGACCGCCCAGCGACGCACCGCCAGACAGCGTGCGCACCGCGCTTTCGCCCTGGTCGAACTCGACGTCGCTGTCGGTTGCGATGAGACTGGCGCCGAGACGTTGCCCGCCGATGTCGTGCGCTCCGCGCAGCGAGAGATGCCGGTTGTGATAGCCGTCGTCGTCCGGGTCGAAACCGAATGAGCCGGGCAGCTGCGCTGAAATGCCGTCGATGTCGATGACGCCCGCAGTCGCACCGAAGTTCGATGCTGCATCACCGAATCCGTAGCCCGCGTGCGCCTCGGCGTGACCGAGCGAACCGCCGCGGACGACGGCCGAGGCGCCTTCGGGATTTCGTGTGAAAACCTGGATTACGCCGCCGATCGCGTCGGAGCCCCACCACGCCGCGCGCGGGCCGCGCACGATCTCGATGCGTTCGACCTGCGCGAGCGGAAGATGGGCGAAATCGAAACTGCCCTGCGTGATTGGCGCCACGCGGATGCCATCGACCAGCACCAGCACGTGGTTGGAATTGGTCCCGCGCAGGAACAGCGACGTACTTTGGCCCGGGCCACCCGTGCGCGCGAGGTCGACGCCGGCCTGGCGACGCAGGAGTTCGAGGAGATCGCGCGCCTGGCTGCGTTCGATGTCGACGCGTTCGATCACCGTGGCATGCGCCAGCGTGTCGTCGACGGTCTGCGCGCGCCGCACCGCGGTGACGGTGATGGTGGCCTGTTCGTCGGGGGGCGTCGCTCGCACCCCCAGGGGCGCGACGAGGATTGCGGCCAGGGCCGCCATTCTGAAAATGGTATTCGATGGCATGGAAG
>JBKJSW010000006.1:0-4908 GCA_046595765.1 Ahniellaceae bacterium | reverse complement strand
CATCGCGTCCTGCGGCGCTCCGACAGGTGCAACGCCGGGGCCACGCGCGAGGTCACCACGCGCGCTGCGATCAGGCGAAAGGTAATCATGGTGACGCCAGGCCATGCGCCAAAGCAGGAGGGGGCTAGCCGCGCCCGCGATCCTCGCGTGACTGCGCCGTGTTGGGAACGGCGGCAGCGCGCTGCAGCGTGCCGAACAACCAGTCGGCAATCGGATAGGTGATGTTGAAGTTGCGGCTCGCCATGAGGCGCGGATCGTGGTGTGCAACGTGCAGGCGCCGCAATCGGGCGACGCCGGGGAGACGTGCGAGCCAATGGCATTCGGGCACGTGATAGGCGAGGTGCAGGACCTCGTAATTGAGAAAATACGCGAACGCAGTCGCGACGAACAGGCGCGCCACGTTCGGCGTTGTGAGCGTTGACACCAGCCAGCCCGCCGGCAGTGCGAACGCGACCAGAAAAAAACTCACCAGCACCGGGGGAAACAGCACGGCCTTGAGGTCGCGCTCTCCGTCCAGCGCCATCGCGCGATCGGTGAAGAACCGGTGGTGCTGTCCGGCGTGGCGCCGGAAGAGCAATCCCAGACCGGGAACGCGCCGATGCATGGCCTTGCGATGGCCCCAGTACTCGACCTGGTTGGCGTAGAGGAATGTGAGGGGCACCGCGGTCCACTCGTACGGTGTGGGCAAGACGTTGATACCGGACAGGGCGAACACGATCACCGCGAGGCTGAAACTTACGGTGAACGCGAGGTGCCAGCGGCCGCGATAGTGCGCGGAGATCGAGTCCGCTCGATACGCATGACGGAATCGTTCGACGAATGGCGGCATTCCGGCGCTCACCACGCGAGGATACGCCTGCTTCGGAACCCCCGCGTGCAGCGGCGCGCCAGCGGCGTTGTGAAGCCACCGGTCGGAACAGGTGTGCGGACGCGCGACAATGTCGCTCCCTTGCCACAACGCCGCCGATGATCGCCATCACCCGCGAGGTCAGTCCCACCTTCGCCGCGTGCCAGTTGACGCACGTCCAACGCGTGCCGATCGACGTGGCGCGTGCCGGCGCCCAGCACGACGTTTATCGGGCAGCGCTCGCGTCACTGGGCTGCCGCGTCGTCACGCTTCCCGCGGAGCCGGACTTCCCCGACGCGGTATTCGTCGAGGATGTCGCGGTGGTGGTCGACGAAGTGGCGGTGATGACGCGCCCCGGTGCGACATCGCGCCGCGCCGAGGGCGCGCGCGTGGCCGAAGCGCTGGCGCCGTTCCGGCCGCTGCTGCGCATCGAAGCACCCGGTCTGCTCGACGGCGGCGACGTGCTGCGTATCGACCGCGACGTGTTCGTCGGTCGTTCGCAGCGCAGCAACGACGCCGGCATCGCGCAGCTCCGCACGCTACTGGCGGCCTTCGGTTACGCAGTCCATGCCGTACGCACGCGCCACTGCCTGCACCTCAAGTCCGCGGTGACGCTGGCGGCGAAAAACACCGTGCTGCTGCAAGCCGAGTGGGCGGAACGCGCCGCATTCGCCCGCTACGATGTCATCGAGACAGACCCTGCCGAGCCGCATGCAGCAAACGTGCTGCGCATCGGCGAAACGCTGCTCATGCCCGATTGCTTTCCGCGGACGCGGCAGCGTCTCGAGGACGCGGGCATTCGCGTGGTCGTCGTGGACGTGTCCGAACTGCAGAAGGCCGAAGGCGCCGTCACCTGCTGCAGCATCGTGTTCACCGACACCCGAGCCATTCCAGCCTGACTGCGCTCAGGGTGCTGGCAAAACTCTGCAGCAGCGAGCGCTCGGCTTCGGCGGCAGGCGCCGCCAGCGGCAGTGCGGTGCTTAACGCGAGTGCCGGCGCCGTGCGATTTTCACGCACTGGCCGGCCAGTCGTTCTCGAGCACCACGCGATAGCGGGCCTTGCCCGCACGCAGGTGATCGAAGGCGTCGTTGATGCGCGACATCGGGAACAGCTCGATGTCGGGCGCGATGGCGTGGCGCGCGCAGAAGTCGAGCATCGTCACCGTGGTCGCCGGACTGCCGATCGGCGAACCCGAGATCGACTTCTGTCCGCCGATGAGGGCGAACGCCGCCACCGGCATCGGTTCGAGCACGGCGCCGACGACATGCAGCCGACCCTTGGGCGCGAGCGTGCCGAGTAGCGCCGACCAGTCGAGCGTGACATTCGAGGTGACGAGGAGGAAGTCGAGGCTCGCGCCGAGCTGCTTGAGGGCCGCGGCATCGTGCGTACCCACCACGTGGTGCGCGCCCAATGCCATGGCTTCGGCGCGTTTCGATTCGCTCGAGGTGAACGCGGTCACCTCGCATCCCCAGTTGCGCAGGAATTTGAGGGCCATGTGCCCGAGGCCGCCGATGCCCACCACGCCGACGCGATCGGTGGGCCGTACACCGAACTCCATGACCGGGTTGAACACCGTGATGCCGCCGCAGAACAACGGCCCGGCGCCGGCGGGATCGATCGCATCGGGTAGCGGGATTGCCCACGCCCAGTGTGCGCGCACGCGTTCGGCGAAACCGCCGTGCCGGCCGACGATGGTGGATTCGCCGGTAGCGCACAGGTTCGGGTTGCCGGACGCGCACTGGCGGCAATGCATGCAACTGCCCGACTGCCAGCCGAGGCCCACGCGCTGCCCGACGCGAAGGTTCCGCACCTGCGCGCCGATCGCAGCGACCGTGCCGGCGACTTCGTGCCCGCCGACGAAGGGATAACGAGTGCGCTTCCACTCGTTGTCGAGCATCGACAGGTCGGAGTGGCAGATGCCGCAGTGCGTCACCGCGATGTCGACTTCTTCCGGACCGAGCGGCCCGGGCGTGTAGCTGAAAGACTCGAAACGGCCACCCGCCGATGCGGCGGCATAAGCGCGTATGGGTTGCGTCATGGATGCGTCCGGCAGAAGGGTGGACCCCATTGTGTCGCGGAACGCGCGGTGGAGGGCGGGCGGGACGGCAGCCTGGCAGCGCGCGCGACCCGCGTGCGCCGGGATCGCTACGCCCGGTCACCCTTCGGATCGATGCCGAGGTCGCGCAGCTTGCGGTACAGATGCGTCCGCTCCATGCCGGTGAGCGCGGCGAGTTTGCCGACACTGTTGTCGGCCTGTTTGAGCAGCTGGGTCAGATACGCGTGCTCGAACGCATCGCGCGCCTCGCGCAGCGGCAGCGCGTAGTCGATCGCGAACGTGGCGGCGCCCGCGCCCGGCTGTGGCCGCGTCTGCGAAGCCTGGCCCAGCGCGCGCTCGACCTCGGCCAATTCGATGTCGCCCGCGCCGCCGAGTACCAACAGGCGTTGCACGAGGTTGCGCAGTTCACGCAGGTTGCCGGGCCACGCGTGCTGCCGCAGGCGGTTCTGCGCGCCGGTGGCGAAGCGCCGATACGGCAAGCCGTCGCGATTGCTGAAGTAGTCCGCGAAGTGGGCGAGCAACGCGGGCACGTCGTCGGCGCGCGCGCGCAGGCTGGGGACGTCGATGGGCAGGCCGTGCAGCTGGAAGTACAGGTCCTCGCGCAGGCGGCCCGCGCGCACCTCGTCGCCAAGATCGCGCGAGGACGCGGCGATGACGCGCGCAGTGAGCGGCAACGACTCGCCGCCGCCGTTCCGCACGAACGTGCCGTGGTCGATGGCAGTCGCCAGATCGCGCTGCGCTTCCGCGTTGAGTTCGGCGATGTCGTTGAGGAACAGGCTGCCGCCGGCAGCCTGGTCAAGCAGGCCCGGCTGCACGCCCCTTTCGGTGCGGGTGCCGAACAGGGCCGTGTGCTGCCGGTCGACGGGCGTCGTGGCGAGCGACCAGACGACGAAGGGTGCGGCCGAACGCGGTCCGCGCATGTGCAGCCAGCGCGCCAGCGTCTGCTTGCCGGTGCCGGACTCGCCGAGCAGCAGCAGCGGCGCCTCCACGGTCGACACGCGCTCGAGTTGCCCACGCACGCTGGTCATCAGTGCGCTGCTGCCGAGCGGCTCGGACGAATCCGCGAGTTGCCCGCGCAGTCCCTCGTTCTCGCGCTTGAGGCGCGCGGCTTCAAGCGCCCGGCCGAGGATCAGCAGCAGCTTCGCCATGGAGAGCGGCTTCTCGATGAAGTCGTACGCGCCGAGCCGTGTCGCCTCGACCGCGGTCTCGATATTGGCGTGGCCCGACATCATCACGACCGGGCACTGCAGGCCGCCTCCTTCCGCCCATTCGCGCAGCAGGCTGACGCCATCGGTATCGGGCATCCAGACGTCGAGCAGGATCACGTCAGGACGCTGGTCGCGGCGCGCCTCCCGGGCCTGGCGCGCATCGCCGGCGGTTGCGACGGCATACCCTTCGTCGACGAGGATGTCGCGGATGAGCTCCCGGATGTCGGGCTCGTCGTCCACCACCAGTACGTGTGCCTGCGCCATGCCGGTCCGTTGCGAAAAAACAACGCCTGCATGGTGCAGTGCCCGCTTCGATACCGCAAGCCGTGACTGGGCGCGCCCTCAGCGCACGGTTTGGAGCAGGCGCTCTGCCGCTTGGGCATACGGGTGGCTGGCGCTTCCGAAGCTGCGCACGCCGAGGTCGGGACGCAGCCAGCGCGCGGCCAGCAGCGCGGTGGAGGCCTCGCCTTCCAGGATCGCGCCCGTCGGTAGCAGCGGCAGCAGCAGTTCCATCGGCAGAGTGGCGGGCAGCGTCATCGCCGCGCCCTGTGCGACCAGCGCCCCAGGATCCGCCTCGACTTCGCGCGGGTGGTACTTGAGCGCAATGCGTTCTTTGCGCGCCGGCGCGCCGCGTAGCCGTTCGCGCAACGCCTCGAGCAAGGCGGGCGATTCCCGCAGGAGGTTCGAATGCGGCAGCACCCACACGTGCGTGCAACGTTTCAGCGCCGGGCGATCGACGCCAAAGTCGCGCGCGGCTAGACCCGCCAGCCGCAGCCATGCGCGGCCCGCGAACCACG
>JBKJSW010000456.1:0-5530 GCA_046595765.1 Ahniellaceae bacterium | reverse complement strand
GTGAGGAAGCCAGACAGGTGGGCGTCGAACTCGAGAAGGCCGCAGACGCCAGCGTGGCGCATGTCCGCGCGGGGCTGGAATCGCAAGCCCGGGACATGCGTCGCCGCGCCCTGTTCGCGACGGCACTCATCGCGGGCCAGGGCGCCCGCGTCGCGGTGACGGAGAGCTACATGACGATGGGCCGATGGCCGGAAGACGCCGCCGAGATCGGCTGGAGCGATCCTGCGACGTATGCCAACGACGCTGCGCGTGGCGTGTCGATCGAGCCCGGTGGCGTGGTGCGCATCGACCTGGCCGACGCGGTCGCGCCGGGTGCGATGATTCGCCTCACACCTTCAGTCGTCACGGATGGCGGCGTGGTGAACTGGCGCTGCGAAGTGCACGGCGATGCTTCGCTCGCGGGCCTGTCCGCCGATTGCAGGCGAGCGGGTGCCGAAGAGGTCCCCGCGCTCATCGGCGAAGCGAAGCCTGCTGTCGTCCCGCAATAACGAATCGCAACGATGCTGTTCGACGCACACACACTGCTCGCCTACACCGCCGCTGCCGCATTGCTGGTCCTCATCCCTGGGCCGGGAACGGCGTGGATCCTCGCGCAGAGCGTCGCCGGCGGATCGCGCCGTGGCGCGATTGCGGCACTGGGGCTCGAGACGGCCACGCTGGCGCATGCAACCGCGGCCGGACTCGGGCTGTCGGCGCTCCTGGCAACCTCGGCTTTCGCCTTCGACGCGGTGAAGCTCGGCGGCGCGGCATACCTTGTGTGGCTAGGCCTCAAGGCATGGCTCGACGCGCACGCGACCGGTTCCGCATCCACCCGCGACCTGGATCGCGAGGAGACGGTGGTGCCTGTCGTGAGCGGGCGCGACGTGTATTTGCGCTCGGTCGTCACCGGCATCTTGAATCCGAAGGTGGCGCTGTTTTTCGTCGCCTTCCTGCCGCAATTCGTTCATCCGGAGCGCGGCATGGTGTTACTGCAGTTCCTCGTGCTCGGCGCGATCCTGTCGGTGATCGGCTTCTCGCACAGTCTCCTGCTTGCATTCGCGGTCGGGCGACTGGGACGACGACTCGGGACCAATCCGCAGATGGCACGATTCCGACAACGCGCGATTGGCACGCTGTTCGTCACTGTCGGCCTGCGACTCGCCTTCCAGCAGCGCGGCTAGACCCAGCACCGGGGCGCACGATCCCATTCGGGTTCGTCCGCCCACGAGCATGCCGCTGTAGGGAAATCTACCTGCGAGGAGTCACCGCGGTGGTTACGCAAGCGCGTGGCGAGGCGACTATCTACCGGACCTGGGCTCGGTGCTGCCGACGGCACTTCCGGCAGCGGACAACTATCTGTCTGTAGTGGGTTCGGTGCTGCTATTGGTCTTGTCGTCGGTCTGCGGAACCACCGGCGCGCCCAGCAGTGCGGGTGCCTGGGGCACCAGTTGTCCGCGGATCGCGCCACCCGGAAAGTCGATGGTGCGCACCAGCACATAGGTGAGGCCATCGCGCATCGCCTGTTCCTGCTCGGGCGTGAGCGACATCGTCAGCCCTTGCTTGCTGGCGCCGGTCTCGCCGCTGCCGACATCGAGCGGACCGATCAGCACGCCGTTCTCGGTGGCCTTGCCGAGCAGCAGCTCCACGCTGGTTGCGTCCGCGGCCAGCCCAGCGAATGCCACGTCCATGGAAAGTTTGCCGTCCTCGTCCAGCGTCGCCAGCGCCTGGCCATTGGCCTTTGATTCGGTGGCCGAGACGACGCTGCCGCCGTCCATGCGCGCCATGAGCGTGAGCTCGGCGCCCTGCGCCTGCAAGGCGATGACCAGGCCGAGGCCAAGGATTACGCATCGATTGATCATGACCACGACTCCGGCTGGATTCGACGCGACATTACGCGCACCCACCCAACGGGCGATGAACCGGTCTAGATCTCGAAGCGATAGGACAGTTTCACCAGCAGCTGTTCGTCGTCACGCAGTGAGAACGCGTCGATGAGCTGCTGCTGCGCGCCGGTGGCGAACTCGTCGAACGCGTTGCCGCCTCGCGCGTACACCACATACAGGTTCGACAGCGGGGCCAGTTCGTAGCGATAGCGGATCTGGAAGCCCAGATTGCGCAGGCTGAAGTCGTCGATGGCATCGTCGCTGGCGACGGGCGTCCCGTCCGGGGCGACCCGTGACGCCTGCAAGCTCACCGCGTCGAGGCCCAGTGCCTGCAGCTTGATCCGCAGCTCCTGCTGGCTGCCGATGACCCAGTTGAGCCCGGTATCGAACCGCAGCGTGTTCTCGCGGAACGTGCCGAGCAGGTTGTCGCCGCGCCACAACAGCCAGTCGGGATTGTGGCGCGCGAACACGGCGGTGAACACACTGAGGTCGTCATTGAAGAAATAGTTGACTTCGCCGTACGCGGACACGGCAGGACGCTCCACGCCGTGCAGCCCTTCGGCGGCGATGCGCGCGTTGCCGTAGAGCTGCCACGCACCCTTGCGCGGCCGGAAGCGTCCGTAGAAGAGGTAGAGTTTCTCGGGGACGCGCACGAACCCCGGCGCGTTGCCGCGCAGGATTAGATCGTCGTGGCCGCGCGTGAACGCAGCAGCCTCGAAAAAGGAATTGCCGCCGTCGCGGAGTTCTGCCTGGCGGTTGACCGAGGCCGCGTACGCGATCTTCAATCCCTGGTCGTTGTAGCGCGCGGACGCCGCGTACCGCCAGTCCTGGCTGCGATACGGCGAGTCTTCGCCGAACCCGGTGAGGCGATGCCCCAGCTGGTAGCGCGCGTAGTTGAAGTTGTTGCGCTCGAGAAAGCCGAAATCGTTGAGCTGCAGGTTGTCGCCGAGATGCTCAACATAGACCTGGTGCCGCCACTCGTTGCCGGCATCGTAGTCGGCCTGTATCTGCGCACCCAAATCGCGGGTGCGGACGCCCGCCTGGTCGATGTTCGAACCCACCACCTGGGTACGCACGTTGATCTGCGCCGTGGGGGTGTAGCGGTGGTCGAAGCCGAGCACGCTGGCGGTGCGATCAAGGAATGGACGCTCGACGTACGTCCCCATGACACCGAAGTCGTGGACATCCGACTCGCGCGTGGCGCGCGCGGCATAGAAATCGCGGCCGACCTGATCACCCTCCGTTGCGGCGAACACGCCGTAGTTGATGCCGCCGAAACTGCCGTTGACCTTGAGCGCCGCCAACACGTCGCCCGAGCCCTGGCCGTCGTCGGTTCGCGCACCGACGCGCCGCGTGTAAAGCAGCCGGCTGGCCTGGCTCAGCGAGCCGAAGGGAACGTCGAAAAACGCCTGGTTCTCGGTGAAGAACGGGCGCTTGTCGCTGAAAAATGTCTCGATCGCGCTGAAGTTCACGACGATGTCGTCGCTTTCGACCTGGCCGAAATCGGGATTGATCGTGCCGGTCAACTGGAACTGCCCGTTGGGCTTCCAGAAGATGTCGCCGCCGGCGTCGAAATCCGCCTGCCCTCGAATGTTGTCGTAAACCCCGACCGCATACGGCGTGACCGCCAGCAGCGACTGACTGAAAGCGGCAACCTCGACCTTGCCGAGCGACGACAGAAAGCGCGTCTCGGTGTAGCTCACTGCGGGCCAGCCCATGCGCTCGCCGGTGCCGCCGATCACGCGATCGAGGCCGATACCGAGCGTGCGCTTGCCATCTTGCGCGGCGCTCATCGGCGCGATATTCCATGGAATCAGCATTTCGACCGACCAGCCTTCGTCGTCCTCGCCGACCGCCTGCCGCCAGTTGCCGTCCCAGTCGGAGTTGAACTGGTTCTCGTTGGCGATGACGGTGTCGATGATGCCGCCCCCGAGCGTTACGCAGAAGTTGTAGCCCGTGCGGCCGTCGCCGTCGAAGTCGATGTACAGGTTCACGCGATCGATGGGCGCGTCGGCGTCACGCTGGGTGCGCTGGCGCGTTCGCGCGATGCTCGCCGGCTGTGTGCTGTGCCAGGCGACGGCCAGGCCTGCCTCCGTCGCCAACACCCAAGCTTCCGTCGGTTGCACGGCCTTCCCGCGCGAAAGCGGCTGGGTCATGCGGAAATCGGTGACGTGCTGCGCACCCGCCCATTCGGCCTCGTCGATGCGGCCGTCGATCTCCACCGCGAACGCGCTGGAACCGCACGCGAGGAGGAAGGTCGCCAGGAAGTGCGAGGCGCGCATGGGGCGATGTCCCTGTGACGTTCGCGCATGGTCCGCGCTTTGCCGGGTCCCCGCGCATGCCTTCAGTCATGCCTCGGCGGATGCAACTTTTTGCCGACTTGCTGCATCGCGGCGATGCAGCCCCCGGGATCGCTCCGCCGCTGGCGGCGGCAATGCCCGGGAAGGTCAGCTGCTCGCAGCGCGCTGCTTCGGCCGCAGCAGTGTGCCGGTGCATTTCGACGCGCCGCAGCGACAGGCCCAGAGTTTCTTCAGTCGCGCGGTGTGCGGCACCTCGAGCGTGATGCCATAGTCGTACGTGAGTTCGGTGCCGGACCGGATCGCCCGCCGGGTCCAGATCTCGACCTTGTCACGGCGCTTCGCGCCTTTCGCGTCTTCCTCGAGCAGCGCCTCGCAATTCGGCGCGCAGCTGTGGTTGATCCAGCGCGCGTCATTGCCGTCGACGTTGGCATCGATCACGTAGCGGTCGTTGAGCGTGAACAGGAATGTGTGGCCGCTGTCGAGCGTATCGCCGTACAGCTTGTCGCTTTGCGCGTGCGTGCGCAGCAGGCCCTTGTAGTCGATGACCTTTTCGCCCTTCGCGAGCGCTTGCGCCGCGAACACGCCGCGGCCGTGGATCGGCGAATCTTTGACCTTGTACTTGCGGGCCATGTGGGTGCTTGTTTTGAGAGGCGCGCGAGCATAACGCAAGCCGTTGCGGTGGCGCTGCAGTCTCGGTGTCTCGATCAGCGAAGGCGCAGACGGCGCCGTTGCCCCGGCCCTCAGGAGAGGTCCTCCGTTGCGGCGGCCACCGCGCCCGCGGTGACATCGGCAAGCAGTGCGAGAGCCTCCGCGTCGATGCCGTACGGCGGCATCCAGTACAGCACGTCCCCGAGCGGACGCAGCAGCACGCCGTTCGCGATCGCGTATCGATAAGCGCGCAGTCCGCGCCGCTCGGACGCGGCGTAGGGAGTGCGCTCGACCTTGTCCCGCACCAGTTCGATTGCCAGGATCATGCCGGTCTGGCGCACCTCCGCCACGTGCGGATGCGCGGCGAAAGGCGCGGCCAGCGCAGCCATGGACTGGGCGGTCGCGGCGTTGCGCGCGAGCCAGGGCTGCGCGCGGAACTCTTCGAGCACCGCCAGCGCCGCGCTGCACGCCAGCGCGTTGCCGGTGTAACTGTGCGAATGCAGGAAGGCCTTGCGCTGGGCGTGGGGCGCGTAAAAGCCCGCGTAAACCGCTGCGGTGGTCAGTACCGCGGACAACGGCAGGAATCCGCCGGTCAGGCCCTTCGATAGCAACAGGAAATCCGGGCTGATGCCGGCCTGCTGGCACGCAAACAGCGTACCCGTGCGGCCGAAGCCCACCGCGATCTCGTCCGCGATCAGGTGCACGCCGTGGGCATCGCAC
>JBKJSW010000053.1:0-12198 GCA_046595765.1 Ahniellaceae bacterium | reverse complement strand
TGTCGGTGTGGTCCATGTCGGACGACAGCACCGCGGCCATGAATTCCGCCGGATAGTGCGCCTTGAGCCAGGCCGTCTGGTAACTGAGCACTGCGTACGCCGCGGAGTGCGACTTGTTGAAACCGTATTCGGCGAATTTCTCCATGAGGTCGAAGATGGCCGACGCGACCTTTGCCTCGATGTTGCGGAGTGCAGCACCGCTCTCGAATTTGACGCGCTCCTTGGCCATTTCCTCGGGCTTCTTCTTGCCCATCGCGCGGCGCAGGAGGTCCGCACCGCCGAGCGTGTAGCCGGCCAGCGCCTGTGCGATCTGCATCACCTGCTCCTGGTACACGATGACGCCGTAGGTCGGCGCCAGGATCGGTTCCAGCAGCGGGTGCGTGTAGCTCACCTCGGCGCGCTTGTGCTTGCGCGCGATGAAATCGTCCACCATTCCCGACTGCAGCGGGCCCGGACGGAACAATGCCACCAGCGCCACGATGTCGTCGAAGCTGTCGGGCCTGAGCTTGCGCACCAGTTCCTTCATGCCGCGCGATTCGAGCTGGAACACGGCGGTGGTCTGGCAGCGATGCAGCAGCGCGTAGGCCTGCGCGTCGTCCAGCGGCAATTTCGCCATATCGAGCAGCGCTTCGCCAGCGGCGGTGCGGCCCTGGTTGATGACGCGTACTGTCCAGTCGATGATCGTCAGCGTGCGGAGGCCCAGGAAGTCGAACTTGACCAGGCCGACCGCTTCCGTGTCGTCCTTGTCGAACTGCGTGACCATGGCGTCGCCTTCGGCTTCCGCGTACAGCGGCGCGAAGTCGGTGAGTGCGGTCGGCGCGATCACGACGCCGCCGGCATGCTTGCCGGCGTTGCGGGTCAGGCCTGCGAGCGAGCGGGCGAGGTCGACGAGCTGGCGCACGTCGTCCTCGTCGCGATAGCGCGCGACCAGTTCCGCGGAAACGCGCTCGGGTTGCCTGCGGCTCGCATCCGACAGCCCGAGTGCGTCGTCGAGCGTGACATCGAGCGGGCGCAGCGGCACCGCCTTTGCGATTCGATCGACGAAGCCGTAGCCCATGCCGAGCACCCGGCCGGTGTCGCGCAGCACGGCCTTCGCGGCCATGGTGCCGTAGGTGATGATCTGGCTGACCTTGTCGTGCCCGTACAGCTCCGCCACGTGCTCGATCACGCGATCGCGCTGGTCCATGCAGAAGTCGATGTCGAAGTCGGGCATCGACACGCGCTCGGGGTTGAGGAAGCGCTCGAACAGGAGATCGAACCGCAATGGGTCGAGGTCGGTGATGTGCAGCGCCCATGCCGCCAGCGACCCCGCGCCGGAGCCGCGACCGGGTCCGACCGGAATATCCTCGGACCGCGCCCAGCCGATGAATTCGGCGACGATCAGGAAGTAGCCGGCGAAGCCCATCGACTCGATGACGCCCAGCTCGAGGTTGAGTCGCTTCGTGTACGCCTCGCGATCGAAGCCGGGTGCGAGGCCGTGCTCGGCGAGCATGCGTGCGAGGCCCGCCTCCGCCTCGTCGCGCAGGTGCTCGTTCTCGGTACGTCCGGGCGGCGTCGGCGAGGCCGGCAGGAAATAGCGCCCCAGCTGCAGTTCGAGATTGAGGCTCCGGGCCAGCTCCACCGCGTTCTCGAGCGCGATCGGGAGGTCGGCAAAACGCGCCGCCATCTCCGCGGGCGAGCGCAGGTACTGCTCCGGCGTGTAGCGGCGGGTGCGCTTCGCGTCGCTCAGGAATTCGCCGTGGTGGATGCAGACGCGCGCCTCGTGCGCCTCGAAGTCGTCAGGACTCAGGAAGCGCACGTCGTTGGTGGCAAGCACCGATACATCGTGGCGACGCGCAAGCTCGAGCGCGGCGGACACCGCATCCTCCTCGTGCTCGCGTCCGCAGCGCACGAGCTCGAGGAACAGATGATCGCCGAATGCGTCCTGCCATTGCCGCAACTGCTCGCTAGCCAGCACATCGCGGGCGCCGAGAGCGTCCTGGATCAGCCGCGAGGACGGACCCAGCAAAGCCGCCATGCCCGCACTGGCGCGCAGCACTTCCGCCTGCGTGAGCACGATCGGACGGCCCGGCTGTCGCCGCCGGTAGCCGAGGGTGAGCAGCTGCGTGAGCTGCCGATAACCGTGGGTGTCGCGACAGAGCAGCGTCGCGTCGCCGACCTGCCCGCGCGCATCCGCCACGCGCACGTCGCAGCCGATGATGGGCTTGATGCCCGCCGATTCGGCGGCGCGATAGAACTTGACCAGCGCGAACAGATTCGCTGCGTCGGTGATGGCGACGGCGGGCATGCCGGCGGCGACGGTGGCGTCCACGAGCTCGTCGATGCGCACCGTCGAGTCGCTGAGCGAGAACTCGCTGTGCAGGTGCAGGTGGACGAACGAAACCGGTGGCGTCATGGCCGCGATGAGACTAACTGTCACCCCCCGGCCGGACAAGACTTGACCTCGGGATTCCGCGTTGCGAAAGGTTTTCGCGATGCCGGACTACGTTCGCATCGCGTCCGCGAGCCGATGCAACTCATTGAATCAGGGAGCGGCTGCCACCGTTTCCGCGCAGAGCTCCGGCAGGCCGGCGAAAAGATCGAGGTTTTCGGCCGCGCGCACCGGGGCAAAGCCGCGGCGATGCTCGGGGCAGGGACCGAGCGCACGCAACGCGGCCAGATGCCCGGGAGTGGAATAACCCTTGTGCGCGGCGAAGCCATAACCGGGCCAGCGCTCCTCGAAAGTCCGCATGTGCGCATCGCGCGCGACCTTGGCCAGGATCGATGCGGCACTGATGGCGGGTATGCACGCGTCGCCATCAACGATGGCATGAGCCTCGCAACAGAGTTCGCGCGGCAGCCGGTTGCCGTCGATCAGTGCCCGCGCCGGCACCGGCAGCAACGCCGCCAGCGCCCTGGACATGCCGAGCAGGGTGGCGTGCAGGATATTGAGGCGTTCGATGTCCTCGACCCCGATGAACTCCACGTGCCAGGCGAGCGCACGTTCGCGGATGCGTGCTTCGAGTACTTCGCGCCGCTCCGCAGTCAGCACCTTCGAATCCGCCAGGCCGCGAATGGGCCGGCGCGGATCGAGGATCACCGCGGCAATGACAACGGGGCCGGCGAGCGGGCCGCGGCCGGCTTCGTCCACGCCGGCGACGAACCCGTCGATGCCGTCGGTGCATTGCAATTGCCTGAGGCGCAACGCGCGTGCCTTCAGGGTTTCGCGCGAGGAGGCGCTCACTGCGACGCCATCGCGGCGTCGAGCACTTCCGCCACCGCATCGGCCGCGCGGGCATCGGCATCGCGACGCAGGCTGGCGTGGATTTCGGCACAGCGCGCCACATACGCGACGCGTGCCGAGGGCTCCATCCGCAGCGCGCGATCGAGCGCCTCGGCAATGCGTGGCGCTGTGCAATCCTCCTGGAGCAGCTCGGGCATGAGCGGTGCGTCCGCGAGGACGTTCGGCAAAGCGTAGTAGCGCGATGTGATCAATCCGAATGTCCGCACCAGCCACGCCGTCAACGGCGCGACGACATAGCCGATCACGGTCGGCGATTTGGCGAGCATCGCCTCCAGCGCCGCGGTGCCCGATGCGAGCACCGTGGCGTCTGCAGCGGCGAGCCCATCCGCAGTCTGGTCAACGACGACGAGCACGCGACCCGCCGAACGGGCGGCCGCGAGCGGCGTGTGCCGCCGTGCGGCGTCGTCCAGAAGTCGCTCGAAGTGTGCACGACTCCGCGCGTTGGCCATGGGGGCCACCAGCAGGAGGTCGGGATGCCGCGAGAGCAGGATTGACGCCGCCTCGAGGAACACCGGGGCCAGGCGCTCGATCTCGCTACCGCGACTGCCGGGCAGGATCGCCAGGACACGCGCGTCGGTAGAGATGCCGAGACGCATGCGTGCGCCTTCGCGATCGGTGAGCAGCGGCATCCGGTCCGCGAGCGGGTGGCCAACGAACACGGCATCCACCCCGTGGCGGGCATAGATCGCGGGCTCCATCGGGAACAGGCACAACACGCGGCGCGCGCTGCGGCCGATGCGGGCGGCCCGCCCGGCCCGCCATGCCCAGACCGAAGGGCTGACGTAGTGCGCCGTGGCGATCCCGCGCGACGCAAGCGCACGCTCCAGCCGCAGGTTGAAATCCGGCGCGTCGATGCCGACGAAGACCTGCGGGTCCCATGCCAGCAACCGCCGCCGCAAGGCACCGCGCAAGCGCAGCAGTCGCGGCAGGTGCGCCAGCACCTCGGCCAGTCCCATTACCGCCAGGGCATCGCTCGGCCACCACGCGTCGAAGCCGGCGGCGCGCATGCGCTCGCCGCCGACGCCGGCGAATTGCGCCTGCGGATATCGTTTGCGCAGTTCGCCAATCAACCCGGCACCCAGCACGTCGCCCGACGCTTCGCCGGCCACCAGTGCGATCCGCAGCGGGGGACTCCCCGGCCCGCGGCCAGTGACACTGCCGCTCGCGACCACCGTGCGCTCAGCGCACCAGCGAGCGTTGGCTGCGGTCGATGAAGTCGAGCAATTGCCTGACTTCGTCGCTCTCGCTGGCCATCACCGCAAGCGCCGCCCGCGCTTCGCTCAAGCCGAGCCCGGATTTGTACAGCGTGCGGTATCCGCGCCGGATCGCGCGAATTCTGTCGGATGAAAAACCGCGCCGGCGCAGGCCTTCGGTGTTGATGCCCTTCGGCTCGGCGAACGTTCCGGCGACCATCACGAAAGGCGGGACGTCGCGGTTGACCACGGCGCCCATCGCGGTGAACGCGTGTGCGCCGATCTGGCAGAACTGGTGCACGAGCGTGAAGCCGCCGAGGATCGCGAAATCGTCGACGCGCACGTGGCCAGCGAGCGATGCCGCGTTGGCGAAGATGGTGTTGTTGCCCACCACGCAATCGTGCGCGACGTGGACGTACGCCATGATCCAGTTGTCGTCGCCGATGCGCGTGACGCCGGCGTCCTGGGTGGTACCGCGATGGATGGTCGCGAATTCGCGAATGTTGTTGCGGTCACCGATCTCGAGCCGCGTCGGCTCGCCCGCGTATTTTTTGTCCTGCGGCTCCCCGCCGATGGCCGAAAAGGCACCGATGCGGTTGTCGGTGCCGAGACGCATGGGCCCGCTCAGGATGACGTGCGACGCGATCTCGCAACGGTCCCCGATTTCGACATCCGGCCCCACGATCGAGAACGGCCCGATGCTGACGCCGATACCGATGCGTGCGGCGGGGTCGACGAGCGCGGAGGGGTGAATCACTTCAGCGGCTCCGCTGCGCGCAGAGGATTTCCGCGCTGGCCACTTCCTGGCCGTCCACCAGCGCGCGACCCTCGTAGAGTCCCATCCCGCGCAGCGTGCGGCGCAGCTTCACCTCGAGCACGAGCTGGTCGCCCGGCACCACCGTCTTGGTGAAGCGGGCATTGTCGATCTTGACCAGGTAGTAAAGCGGATCCTCGTCGGCGTCCGCCGCGGCCGAGAGTTGCGTGAGCACGCCCGACGCCTGCGCCAGTGCCTCGATGATGAGCACGCCCGGCATCACCGGATGGCCCGGGAAGTGTCCCTGGAAGAACGGTTCGTTGTACGTGACGTTCTTGATCGCGGTCAGCGCCTTGCCGCGTTCGAATCCGATGACGCGGTCGACCAGCAGGAACGGGTAGCGATGCGGCAGCAGCTTGAGGATGCGGGTCACGTCGACCGGCAATGAAACATCCATCGGCGTTTACTCGGCGGCAGGGTCGATAAGGGAAGGGCAACGGGCAGGGTAGCGGCGAGTCGCGCGAGCAGCACGGTACAAGGCCCGCTAGTCCGCCGACGGGTCGCCGGGGCGGTTCAAACGTAGCAACTTGCGCAGCGTAGCGTCCAGGCGCGCAAAACGCGCGGCATTGCGTCGCCACTGGGCATTCGGGGAGACGGGCAGGCTGCCGGAGTACACGCCAGGCTGGTGGATGCTGTGGGTGAGCGCGCTGGCGGCGGTCAGCGTCACGTGGTCGCAAATGTCGATGTGTCCACCGATACCCGCCTGGCCCGCGATCAGGCAGTGGCGGCCGATGCGCGTACTGCCAGCCACGCCCACGCAGCCCGCCATGGCCGTGTGCGCGCCGACGTGCACGTTGTGGCCAATCTGCACGAGGTTGTCGAGTCGCACGTCCTCTTCGAGCACGGTGTCGCCGAGCGCGCCGCGATCGATGCACGTGTTCGCCCCGATCTCGCAATCATCCCCGACCACAAGGCCGCCCAGCTGCGGCACCTTGATCCAGCGTCCGTCCTCGAATGCATTGCCGAAGCCGTCCGCTCCCAGCACCGCCCCGGGATGGATGCGCACGCGGTTGCCGAGGCGGACGTGGCGCACGAGGGTGACTCGCGCCACCAGCTCGCAGTCCTCGCCCACCACGCAGTCCTCGCCAACCGTGCTGCCCGCGCCGAGCACCGAGCGCGCGCCGATGTGGCTGCCCGCGCCAATCGCCACGTGCGGCCCGACATGCGCGCTGGCGTCGATGCTCGCGTCGGAAGCGATGACCGCCGTGGCGTGGATGCCTGGCAGGTATTGCGTGCGGCGCTCGAACAGGGTTCCGATGCGCGCGAAGTCGGCGTAGGGACGCACACTGACGAGCGTTGCGACCGGCGAGCTGGCCGCGTCGGCGTCGGCGAGCACCACCGCGGCGGCGCGCGTCGCGGCCAGCGCGTTGCGGTACCGCGAATGGGTGAAGAACGAGAGCTGCGAAGGCGTGGCCGCTTCGAGCGTGCCGACACCGTCGATGAGGGTGCTGCCTTCGCCCTGCAGCTGGAGGCCGAACCGCGCGGCGACATCGGCCAGGCGCAGCGGTGCGGTCGTGGTGCTCATGGCACGTTCGGTGCCGGTGCAGGCGGCCTGGACACGGAACGCAGTCGTTCCAGCACGCGATCGGTGATGTCGATGCTCGCCGCGGCGAATAACACCGGTCCCTGCAGCACGAGATCGTATTTCTGTTCGCGCGCGTATTCGACGATGACCGACTGGATTTCCGGCCAGCGCCGGCCCAGCTCCTCGGCGCCGCGGTTGCCGAGCTCGCTGCGCAGCTGGCCGCGCAAGCGCTCGATGCCGCGCTCAAGGGTGCTGATCTCGCGCGCCAGTTGCGCAGCTTGCGCTACATCCGCAGCCGCAGCCGCTGCACCCGCAGCCTGCTGCCGCTTGAGGTCGGCGAGCCGGGCTTCCTGCTGTTTCAGTTGCGCATCGCGCTCGCGAAACTCGCGCGCCAGCCGCTCACGACCGGCCGCGACTTGCGGTGCGTTGTCGAGCAGGCGTTTCATGTCGACGTACGCGATACGCGGTGCAGCCTGTGCCGAGACGGACGCGGCCGCTCCGAACGTCACGGCGATGACGAGCAGCAGCCATGCCACCGCGCGCAGCGGACTCGGACGAGTCGACCGGGGGTGTCCGGTGCGGCTGGGGCGTGCGGCGATCATCGCGGGCGGACGCGGGATTTTCTAGAATTGATTGCCGAACGAGAACTGGATGGTCTCGGTGCGATCGTTGTCTCCCTTCTTGATCGGTGTCGAGAGGTTGATGATGATCGGACCGACCGGCGCCTGCCACTTGAACGACAGGCCCGCCGATGCGCGCAGCTCCCCGGTATCGAATGCATCGAAGTCTTCGAACACGTTGCCGACGTCGACGAATGCCGACAGCTGCGTCGTGTCCTCGCCGCGCTTGAGGAAGGGAGTCGGGAAGATCACTTCGGCCGTGGCCACGGTCTTGAGCGCACCACCCAGGGGCTGGCAGTTGTTGCTAGCCTGACCCGGGGCGAGGTAGCAGGGCCCGAGGGTGTTGTCCTCGAATCCGCGCACGCCGTTCACGGTGCCGCCACCGTAGAAGTTCTCGAAGAACGGCAGCACATCACCGTTGCCGTAGCCGTCGCCGTAGCCGAGGTCCACCGACGCCAGCAGCGTCGCCCACTCGTACAGCGGGAAATAGTGGGAGAACTGGTACTGGAGCTTGTAGTACTCGGCGGTGGAACCGGGCAGCGCGATCTCCGCGAACAGTCGCTGGTAAGTGCCGCGCGTGGGCGCGAAGAACTTGTTGCGCGAATCGCGCGCCCAGCCGGCTTCAAGGCGCCAGGTGTGGAAGGTGCTGTGGCCCACGTCGTTGATGTAATCGATGAACGGCGGCGGCGACAGCCCGGCGATGAGGCCGAGCTGGTTGCTCTCGATGCCAAGCGACGCGCTCACCGTATCGGTCTCGGTCAGCGGGATCGCCGACACCACCGAAGCCAGCGTGGTCTTCGACGTGAACGCCGCGATGTTGGCCTGGCTCTGGTCGATCTCGGAATAGCGCAGGTTATAACCGAGGCTGACGCCGCTGTCGGTGAAGTACGGGTCGTAGTAGCCGAAGTCGAAGCGCTTCACGATCCGGTTGTTCTGGACCGTTACGTTGACGCTGTTGCCCGAGCCCAGGAAGTTGCGCTGGCTGACCGACAGGCTCGTCAGCAGGCCCTGCAGCTGCGAGTAGCCGAAGCCGAACTGGAACGCGCCCGAACTCTGCTCCTCGACCGCGACTTCGAGGTCGACCTGGTCCTCCGTGCCGGCGACCTTCGGGGTCTCGATGTTGACGGTCTTGAAGTAACCGAGGCGCCGCAGGCGAACCTTGGAACGGTCGATCGCGGCCTGCGAGTACCAGCCGCCCTCGAACTGGCGCATCTCGCGGCGCAGCACTTCATCCTGCGTGCGCGTGTTGCCCTTGAACGCGATACGGCGGACGTACACGCGCGGACCCGGGTTGACCAGGAAAATAACCTCGACGGTCTTCTTGTCGCGGTCGAGGTTCGGGATGGGGCTGACTTCCGCGAACGCGTAACCAAGGTTGGTCAGCACGCGCGTGATCGCCTCCGAGGACTGCTCGATCCGGCGCTGCGAGAAGGTGTCGCCGCGCCTGACGCGCACCAGCGGCCGCAGTTGCGCTTCTTCCAGGACCAGGTCGCCGGTGAGCTTGACCTCGCCAACCTGGTACACCTCACCTTCGCGGATGTTCGCGGTGACGTAGATGTTGCTGCGGTCTGGGCTGATCGCGACCTGCGTCGACTCCACGTTGGCTTCGGCGTAGCCCCGGTCCTGGTAGTAGGCCTGCAGCTTCTCGAGGTCGCCTGAAAGCTTCTCGCGCGAGTACTGGTCGTCGCTCTTGTACCAGGACAGCCAGTTGGTGGTGTTGGACTCGAAATCCTCGCGGATGTCGCTGTCGGCAAAGGTCTCGTTGCCGACGATGTTGAAGTGCTTGATCTTGGCGGCCTTGCCTTCGGCGATGGTCAGGTCGATCTGGACGCGGTTGCGCGCGAGCTTGCGCACGCGGCCCTCGATGCCCACGTTGTACTTGCCGCGGTTGTTGTACTGCCGCTGCAGTTCGGAGATCGCGCGCTCCAGCGCCAGCCGGTCATACGTGTCGCCCTCGTTGAGGCCGATTTCGCGGAATGCGCTGCGCAGGTCCTCGTCCTTGATGTCCTTGTTGCCGGTGATGTTCACCTTCGAGATCGCGGGGCGCTCGGAAACCTTCACCACGAGGATGTCGCCTTCGCGGTCAAGCTCCACGTCGTTGAAGAATCCGGTCTTGAACAGGGCGCGCACGGCCTCGGCGGCGCGGGCGTTGTCGATGGAGTCGCCTTTTTCGACCGGCAGGTACGAATACACGGTGCCGGCGGAAATGCGCTCGATGCCGTCGACGCGGATGTCGGCGATGGTGAAAGGATCGAACGCGAATGCATCGCGCGCGAAAAGGGTGGCCAACAAGATCAAGGCGGCAACGCGTTTCATCATCACTCCTGACAGCAGGGAGAGCCGGGCGGCCTTGCGTGGGACGCGCGTACTCGTGGAACGGGCAGCAACTGGTTCAAGTGGCCCGCGGGCCGCTACGAAATCAGGCGTTGGATGTCGTTGAAGAAGGCCAGGCCCATCAGGCCCACCAGCATGGCGAGACCGACGAACTGGCCGACCACCAGGGTCCGCTCGGTGACGGGACTGCCCTTGACCAACTCGATAAGGTAATACAGCAGGTGCCCACCGTCCAAGATCGGGATCGGCAGGAGGTTCATCACCGCGAGACTCAGCGACACCATCGCGAGGAAGCTCAGGAACCACGCGACGCCCATGTTGGCCGACGTGTCAGCGTACTGGGCGATGGAAATCGGCCCCGAAATGTTGCGCAGCGAAGCCTGGCCGGTGAGCAGCTTGCCGAGGATCGTGTACGTGTCGCGCGTCATATTCCAGGTTTCACGCATCGCCGCGGGGATCGCGGCCAGAGGCCCGTATCGCTGTTCGGTATCGTGGCGTGCCTGCGTCGGCTTGTGCCCGATGCCGATACGGATCACGGGGACGCCGTCTTCGCCGGTCTCCGCTTGCGGTGTCACTGCGAGCCGCTGGAGCCCGCCGCCGCGCTCGACCACCACTGCAACGGCTTTCCCGGCCGCTTGCGCCTGCATCTGCTCGGCGAGCTGGTCGAAGGTGGCGATGCGGCGTCCTGCCAACTCGACCACCCGGTCGCCAACCCGGATCCCTGCCGTCGCGGCGGGCGACCCTGGAGCCACCGCGCCCACCAGTGCCGGCAGCTCGAACTGCCTGACGTTGAAACCCAGGGCGCGCAGGGAGGCGGGCTCGCCGTTCGCCGGCAGGCTGGCGAAAGACAGCGTGCGCAGGCGCTCTGCGCCGAGTCCGTCGATGACGCGGACCGGCAGCGGGTCGCGGTCGAGGCTGCGGGTCGCGATGGCGAGCGAGGCCTCGCTCCAGGTCGAGACCGGCCTGCCGCCCACGTCCACCACGCGGTCGCCGCGCGCGAAGCCCGCCTCGGCGGCGATGCCTTGCGTGCGTCCAACCAGCGGCAGGAAGTCGGGCTTGCCGACCACGAACATGAGCCAGAGCGCGAACACCGTGAACACGAGATTGAAGACCGGGCCGGCCGCGACGATCGCCATCCGGGCGCCGAGCGGCTGGCGATTGAAGGCGCGATGCGCTTCCGCAGGCGCGACGTCGCCCTCGCGCTCGTCCAGCATCTTGACGTAGCCGCCCAGCGGGATCGCGGCCAGCACGTATTCGGTGCCATCGCTCCCGACGCGGGTGAGCAGGGCCTTGCCGAAGCCGACCGAGAAACGCAGCACGCGCACGCCCAGGCGCCGCGCCACGATGAAGTGACCGAATTCGTGGAAAGTGATGAGCAGGCCCAGCGTGACCAGCATCCACCACACGGAACCAAGGATGTTTTCCATGCGTCGAGTCTACCGGGACGACCCGAAGGATCGCGTTAGCGCCGCGCCCGCCACGGCCCGCGCTTCCGCGTCCGCGGCAACCACGCACTCGACCGACTCGACCGGGGTGGCGGGGATTGCATCGAGGGTCGCGGCGCACACCATGGGGATGTCCAGAAAAGCCAGCTTTTGTTCGAGGAACGCCGCGACGGCGATTTCGTTGGCCGCGTTGAGCAGGGTCGGGGCTGTTCCTCCTGCCCGGAGCGCACGGTAAGCGAGGTCCAGGCACGCGAAAAGTTCCCGGTCGACCGGCTCGAAGTCGAGACGGCCGGCCCCGACCAGATCCAGCAGCGGTACTCCCGCGTCGATGCGTTGCGGCCAGCCGAGGGCGAACGCGAGCGCCGTGCGCATGTCGGGGTGGCCGAGCTGCGCCAGCATCGAACCGTCGCGATAACCGACCAGCGCGTGTACGAGACTCTGCGGATGCATCACCACGTCGATGCGATCCGCCGGCAGGCCGAACAGCCAGTGCGCTTCGATCACCTCGAGACCCTTGTTCATGAGCGTCGCCGAATCGACGGAGATCTTGCGACCCATCGACCACTTCGGATGCGCGCAGGCCTGGTCCGGCGTGACGTCGCGCAGCGACTCGCGATCGCGACCCCTGAAAGGACCGCCGGAAGCGGTCAGCAAGATACGCTCCACACCGTGGACGTCGGGATCGCGCGCGTAGCCCTGGGGAACGCACTGGAAGACCGCGCTGTGCTCGCTGTCGACCGGCAGGATGCGCCCGCCGCCGCGCGCGAGCGCCGCCAGCGCGATGTCGCCGCCCGTGACGAGGCTCTCCTTGTTGGCGAGCGCCAGGTCGATGCCGTGCTCGAGCGCCCACATCGTGGCGGGCAGGCCGGCGAAGCCCACGACCGCGTTCAGCACGACATCGGGCTCGCAGCGCTCCAGCAGCTCGGTCAGGTCGCCGCCGACCTGGTGGTGCTCCACCCCGTGCTCGCGCGCCAGCGCCTCGAC
>JBKJSW010000265.1:0-2937 GCA_046595765.1 Ahniellaceae bacterium | reverse complement strand
GCTCGATCTCCGCGCGTGCCTCCTGCAGGGCCGCCAGCGCCTCAGCCGCCTGCTGCCGCATCTCGTCTGCGGTGCGCTCAAGTCGGGTGATGCGTGCTTCGAGGTCCACAATCCGACCCGGGTCGGGTTCTGCGGCGGTCGCGTTGGTCAACATCCCACAAGCTGCAAGCGCGACCAGAACCCGCGATGCAAGGCGCGACGATTGCATCGTAGATTCCTCTGGAGAAAGCCGCAGTGGATCGCGGCGAATTTCCGGTCGTCTGCGTGCGCTTCGCTGCCTGCGGGACCGAGTCCGAATGTTATATTATCGCATTGCGCCGCTGCGGGGACGGTGTCCCTCTTGGACCGGCGGGGGTCAAGCCCACGGCGCAATGGCGGTTTTCGCCATTATGATTGCGCTTCAGCCACTCGTGACCTGATCGTGCCCGGAACAAACTCTCGTCACCGGACCGCAAGGTTCATTGCTAAGAGAAGCGTCATGTTGAGCAACGGTTTGCGCCTTGTCGGCGGCCTCGCTGCGTTGGCCCTCTGCACCGGGGCCTACACCTTCGGATCGCATCCCACCGACCGTCCTGTCTTCAGCGACGGACAGTACACGGCAACACTCGACCAGGGCTCCCAACACTGGACGCTGCTGCCGATCGAAGGGCAGGGCGTGGAAATCTTCAGCCCGGAGCGGCAGTGTGCCGGCGGAGAGTCGATTCCCGTAGGCGTTTGGCTGGTGACCGAGGATGGTCGTGGCAGGCCCGAACTGCTGGCGCCTTCCGTCACTCATTTGCCGCCCGGTCACGACGGACGCATAGCACTCGTGGCATGTGGCACGGAAGTCGACAGCGGCCCGAGCCTTGCGGCCCCGCAAATACTGATCGACGTCCTGACCGAACGCACCGGCGCGATTTACGTCAGTGGCTGACGGCTCGCTCAGGCTCGGCATCCTCGCCGTCGACGGTTGCATGATGTCGAGCATCGCGTCGGTCACCGACGCGCTTTACGTCGCCCAACTTCTCGCGGAGATTCGCAACCCGCTCGGCGCCCCGCGCCTGGAAACCGTCGTGTTTTCGGCGCGAGGCAGCGATCACATCCAGACCTCCACGGGGCTCACGATCGCCGGACTTGCCGTTCCCCCCGAGGAACTCGACATTGTGCTCGTCCCCGGCCTCATGCACCGGGAGCCGCGCGCACTTTACGAGCGACTGGAATTCCTGCGGCCCGAGATCGAGATGTTGCGCTCGTTGCACGCGCGCGGCGTGTCCGTCGCCGCCTGCTGCAGTGGAACCTTCCTGCTGGCCGGGTCGGGCCTCCTCGACGGCCGGCGCGCGACGACCAGTTGGTGGCTCGCCGCGCCATTCCGGCAGTATTTCCCGAAAGTGCGACTTGAAGCGGACGCGATGTTCGTCGAGGACCGCGAACTCGCGACTTCCGGCGCGTCCACCGCGATCATGGGTTTGGTAATGCGCTTGATTGCCCGCGCCGGTGGAGAAGAACTGGCGCAGCAGACCGGCAAGTTGCTGCTGATCGACGCGGAACGACAAAGCCAGGCACCGTACGTCAGCCAGGCGTTGCTCGAGCAGCCGCGGACCTCGCTCGCCGAAAAGGCCGAGCACATGCTGCAGCGGGAACTGCACAGCGACATCAGCGTGGCACGTCTTGCGGAGCACTGCGGCACCAGCGAGCGCAGTCTGCTCAGGCATTTCCATTCGCACTATGGGATGGGGCCGAGTGCGCACATCCAGCGACTGCGCGTGGAGCGCGCCAAGGCGCTGCTCGAAGCGACGCAGCTCACCTTCGACGAAGTGGTCGAACGTTGCGGTTACACCGATACGTCAAGTTTTCGCAAGTTGTTCAAGCGCGCCACCACGCTGACTCCCGCCGATTACCGGGGACGCTTCGGCCTGCGTGCCCGCTGAGTGGAGCGACTCCATTGATTGATCGGCCAGCGCGGGGCGCCTGAGCAGGTAGCCCGTCCGACCTCCCGGCCCATCGTCGACAACCTGACTCCCTGCAGGTCGGTTTCGCTTCCCTTCGGCCAAGACCTCTGTACCGAGCATGCGCGCCAGCATCAATGCCATTGCTGCTCTCGGGATAACATTCCTCATCGCGAAAAACCGCCCGGAAAGAACTGGGGGCCCGAGGTCGGGCTCGCGGCTGCATCGAAGCTGGCGATCCGCATCGAAGGACAAGTGAGCATGAGTACGCCGGCAGGACAGCAATCGGTGCCTAGCGTTGCCCGACGTCCCGAGTGGCAGGCACTGGCACAGCATGCGCAGCGCGAGGGTGGCATGCATCTGCGCGACCGCTTCGCCGCCGACCCAGGGCGCGGCGATCGCCTGGTCGCGGAGGCAGCCGGACTGTACCTGGACTATTCGAAGCAACGGGTGAGCGACGAATCGTTGCGCCTGCTGCTCGATCTCGCGCACGCCTGCGGCGTCGGCGATCGGATCGCGCGCATGTTCCGCGGCGACAAGGTCAACTGCACCGAGGGCCGTCCCGCGTTGCACGTGGCGCTGCGCGCGAGGGCAGGGGAGTCCATCGAGGTCGATGGAGTAGACGTGCTGCCCGAGGTGCAAGCGGTGCTGCGCAGGATGGCCACGTTCGCAGACGGCGTGCGCGGCGGAGACTGGCGAGGACAGACCGGCAGGCGCATGCGCAACATCGTCAGCATCGGGATTGGCGGATCGGATCTCGGGCCAGTGATGGCGTTCGAGGCGCTGCGTAATTTCAGCCAGCGGGACTTCACGTTCCGATTCGTGTCCAACGTTGACGGTGCGGATCTCGGCGAGGCGCTGCAAGGCCTGGATCCGGCGGAAACGCTGTTCATCATCTGCTCGAAGACGTTCACCACGATCGAGACCTTGACCAACGCGCGTGCCGCACGCGCCTGGTGCCTTGCGGGTTTGCAGGAGCCCGCGGCCATCGCGCGGCACTTCGTCGCCGTGT
>JBKJSW010000035.1:0-8897 GCA_046595765.1 Ahniellaceae bacterium | reverse complement strand
GGAACCCTGCCGCAGCTTCGAGACCACCTGGGTTGTGCCCTGAGACCTACAGCTCAGGCGGATATGTGGATCTGGCACAGTTCCTGCAACTTCAGCGTCGTTACCGAAAGTGGACAGGACCCCGTCAAGAGCGAAAAGGGGTCAGGTACATTTTCCGCTGACTGATTTCAATTGCCAATTTCAAAAGTCGTGTTGCAATCTCCCGGCTCGCCGGCAGGACTTATGACGAACAGGTAATCGCCGGATTGTGGCAAGTTGTCGAGACTGAAAGTGTCAATTCCGCCTTCCTGGTCGGCGGTTTTATCCGGGTAATAAACCGAGATTCGGCAGCCGGGCGACATCACCGAAAAGGTTTGACCTTTTCGCGCGCCGAGCCGAAATGCTTTGCGTTCCGACTGAATTTTGAAGGAAAGAGCAAGGGCGGCTGATTTCGCGCCTCTGGCAAACGAAATCCGTTTCGCCTGTTTAGCGAGCGTCGCGAAGTTCGGCTCACAGGATACGAATTCGGCTGACTGTGTTGCGTATTTGTTGGTCTCGTAATTTTTGCCATAGAATTTGATTTGCAAAATTTCGCCCTCCGCCGACTGAGCCAGCGTCCAAATTGAACCTTTCGTCTTCGAGGGCGCAACGCCCGGCGGTGCGTCGCCCGCAAATTCAACCGTCAGCGTGTTTCCGCTACGCGTTCCACTGAAATCAAAAATTTGCGTCTGCTCCGCGTTACCGTCGGACTCGACGAAATACGAACCGGCGACGTCGCCGCCGTCCGCTTCAAAACGGACAATGTGGTTGTCTCGCAGACCGTCGTTCCGAAAGCATTTTGTCTGCGGCTGAGCGAACACACCGGCAGCACAAATTGACATAAAAATAAGTAGCATGATTTTCATCGTCTTCTTTCCCCTTCATCTTCCGAAAAAGCTGCTCGGCCCCGCATTGTTTTATCGGCTACAGCATCACTTCCAGCACCTCGCAGGGTGCATCCGCGTTGAGCCTGTAGTCCGTATCTGCAGGGATCACGCAGGCGTCGCCGCACTCGAGTTGTTTCTCGCCGATGGTGCTTCCATGCAACGCCAGGCGGCCGGCCAGAACCGACAGGAATAGCAGCCTTCCTGATTGGATCCGCGATGTGGGCTCGGCGTCCGGTGTCATCGGCAGCGCACGCAGGACCCTGACGTTGGCAAGTCCGGCTGTGGCTTCGGCAATGCCGGTGTCGCGGTACTCGAAACCCCCGTTGGGGCAGGGCCGCCACACGGCGTTTGCGGCAACGTGGTGGACGAAGCGCTGACCGCTGAACCAGCGTTCGGTTTGCAGGCGCGCAGTCGGCAGATCGAACTCATGTTCGCGCATCGTTTCGTGTTCGGCGGGGCCACCGATCTCAAGCACTTCCAGGCCCGACGACGCTTCGAGCACGCGATGCCTGATGCCCGGCGGCTGCAGCACGCAATCGCCGGCATGCATGACGAAGGGTTCGCCCTGGTCCTCGTACACCACGCGCACCCAACCATGCAGGCAATAAATCATCTGGAAGTGAATTCGGTGGTAATGCACGTAGTCCGGCACCGGCCCGCCGACGGGGATGCAGATTTGCGAGGCGATGAAGCGTCCGCCGAGCCGTCCGGGAATCAGATCGCGGTAAATCATCCCGGCGCGCCCGGCGACGATCGCACTGTCATTGGCGCGACTGATCAGGAATGCCGGCTCGACCAAAGGTGTCGCGATCGGGGCGTCTTCGTCGATCAGCAGGATGCGCACGCCATCGGGCGCCGCGAGTTCGTGCGTGTTGAATCCTGCGAACCATGCATTGCTGCCGGACAGGCGCAAGGTCAGTGAGTTCTGACTTGCACGCTCTGCTTCGGTGCGCTCCAGACGCAGTGCGATACCTGCACCGGAGAGCACGGCGACGCGAGGTGCGTCGGCCGGCATGATCATGTCGAGGCGAAAACCGAGCTGGCCGGTGTAGAACTCGATTGTCGCCTCCAGATCGGAACAGGCGACGATGACCTGCGCGTGGTCAAGCGAATGCAACGCGTCGATGGCAACCGAATGGGGCATGCGGAGTTTCCAAGGTTCGAGTGCGGAGTATGCGTGTCACGGCAGATCCGAAGAAAAGGGGTCAGGTACATTTTTCCCTGTTCGCGCGTCTTCCGCGCGGCCGAACTTGCAGCTCGCGCTGAGCAAGCTTTTCGATCTGCAATCGAAACCGTTCGCTGCCCAAAAAAAGGGGTCAGGTACATTTTTCCCTGTTCGCGGGTCTTCCGCGCGGCCGAACTTGCAGCTCGCGCTGTGCAAGCCTTTCGATCTGCAACCGAAACTGTTCGCTGCCGAAAGTCTTCTGCTGATAGGTGGCCAGGCGTAGCGCGTGTGCGTCACTGTCGGTCAGGGCACCATTGAACAGATGTTTGCAAGCCTTCAGTCGCTCTGCATGGGTCGCGCCAAGCGCACGGTAGGTGGGGTGCGCATGGATCCGCGGATCGCTCACGCCGCGGGCGTTGTGTGCATGGCTTGACCAGCGGTAGTCGAAAGCAGCCGCGACCATGCCGGCGCGGACCGGGTTGAGTTCGATGTATCGATAGCATGCGAGTACATAGTGCTCGCTGTCCACAAGCGCCGACTTGAAGCGGCCTTCCCACAATGTCCCGGTCCGCCGGTAGCGCGCGTTGAAACTGCCCACATATCGTCGACCGATGGCCTGCATCATCCGGGATGACGCACCGGGTACCTGCGGCGTGACAAGCAGGTGCACGTGGTTGGTCATCAACACGTAGGCGTGAAGCGTGCACTCATGCTTGCATGCGGCCTCACCCAGTTCCTGACGGTAATGCAGGAAGTCGGCGTCATCGGCAAAGCACGCCTGACGATCGTTGCCTCGCTGGACGAAGTGCTGCGCAATACCGGGAAGGTCAATGTGAGGAACTCGCGCCATGGGCTTGGGTCGAGGTGGGGGCCTGCCCACCTTGGCAAGCGCTACGGCGACACGCGCCGGCGTTTTGCCGTTCCTCGGAGTAGGAAATGTACCTGACCCCTTTTTGGCGGACCCCTTTTTGGCGGCTGTGGCGGAGCTTTCCCGTGGACATCTAAGTCAGCCGGATTGTCCGGCGTAACGGGAGCTTCAACGTGGACCTGCTTCGCACAACTCTTTTCGTAGCCGTCCTGACGGCCCTCGGCAGCGCGCACGCCGCGGACTATTCGCCGACGCGCTTCGACGATCCTGCGCCGGATGCTTGCATCCCCGCAGACTGCAGCTTGCGTGAAGCGGTGCTCGCCGCCAATGCGAGCGCCGGCCAGGACACGATCTTGCTGGCGTCGGGAACCTACACGCTCTCGAACACCGGCGGCCTGACCGATCTGTACGTATCGGACTCCCTGCGGCTGCTGGGCCAGGGCGTCAATTCCACGGCGCTCGCCAGCGCCGGCAATGGCAGGGCGCTGAACATTTTCCAGACGCAGTTGGAACTGCGCGGTGTATCGGTGCACGGGTTCACGGCGGTTGGCGTTCCGGGAACGGGAGGCGGCGCCTTGATGAGCAACCAGAGCGACACGCTCATCGTCGACAGCAGCTTTCTCGACAACCGTTCGGGTGCAACAGGGCAGGTCGGCAACGGCGGTGCAATCAGCGTCAGTGGCGGCTCGCTCGAGTTGCGCAACGTGCGCGTCGAGCGAAACGCCTCGAGTGCCTACGCCGGCGCGCTCTTCGCTTCCTCCGCCACCGTGCGCCTGACACAGGGCACCAACCTGAGCGACAACAGCGCGACCCTGGATGGTGGCGCCATCACGACTGGCGCGTTGACGACGATCTGGATCGACGCCAACTGCCGCATCCAGAACAACGCGGCGGGCCGCGATGGCGGCGCCATCCATGGCCACACCTACAGTGTTCGCGGTGGCGAGGCAGGTTCGTTACTGCAACCGCTGGCGCTGATCTCCGAAAACGTCGCGGCAGGGCGCGGCGGCGGCTTGAATGCCACGCATGAACTCACGATCGAACGCATCGCCGTCAATTCGAATGAAAGCGGACTCGAAGGCGGTGGCATCTATGCGGTTGGCGGCCTGCGCGCCACCGACGTGCAGATCGCGCTGAACCGAGCGCTGGGTGACGGCGGCGGTGTTTACCTCGGATCGACCGGCAGCAGCCAGCTCGAAAGGGTGTCGCTCGACCGTAACCAAAGTGAGACCCGAGGCGGCGCACTGGTGAACCCGACCCAGCCAGCGGTACTCATCAACACCGACGTGTACGGCAACATGGCGCCTGCGCGCGCGGCCGTCGACAACGGCGGCGTTATGGTGTTCCAGCACGTCACCGCATTCGCCAACGGAATCGGCCTCCGCGCCCACGCGCTGCACCAGCGGGACACGGGAACCACTGCACTGCGCAACAGCGTCCTGGCGGGAACCTGTTCGGGGAACCTCCCGCTGATCACGAGCTCGGGTGGCAACGTGCAGCAGAGCTTCTCCTTCTCGCCTTGTCCGCTCACTGCACCGCAGGACCTTCCCGCTGCCTCGGCGACCACGCTCGGACTCAAGCATGCCGATTTCGGGGGACCTTTCGCGGTGACCGGCATCACGACGGCCACCAGCCCGGCCATCAATCGCGGCAACATCAACTACTGCAGCCGCCGCGACGTCCGCAATGCAACACGCGACACTCGATGCGACGTGGGCAGTTACGAGTACGGCGCCACAGCGCCTTGAGCGCATGACTCGGTAGCCCGGGGCTCAACCCCCGGGCTACGCCAGCCTCTTTACTGTCCAGCCAGCAGAGAGCATCTTTGCGTCTCCACATGCTTGGGGCCACCCATGGGCACGTTCAAGATCGCCGCCGTCACGCTCTCGTTGATCCTTGCCGCGTCCACGAGCTTCGTCATTGCCGCCGAAGCGAGCCACGCGCTCGAGTTTGCCAAGGGCTCGACCACTGCGAAGGAGTCGGGCAAGTTCAAGGGCAGGGAGTCCATGGACTACACACTGCAGGGCCACAAGGGTCAGACGCTGCACGCGGTCATGACGCATGCGGAAACAGCCGTCTACTTCGACGTGCTGCCACCAGGCGGGGGTGAACCTCTGTTCTATGGCGCGCGCGTCGGCAGCGAGTTCACCGGCACGCTGCCGGCCGACGGCGAGTACACGATCCACGTGCACCTCGCAGGACGCGATGCGTTCAACGGCGAGAACGGCGAATACACCTTGATGGTCGACCTCGGCGGCAAGTGAAAGAAATGGTGTCAGGGACATTTCTGGGTTGAAAATGTCCCGGACGTGTTTGTCGCGGTGGGTAAAAAATGTACCTGACCCCTTTTCTGCTTTTCTGGGTCAGGGTTCAAAACCGTTCGCGAAAATGGCTTCGGGCAGGATGGCGGTGGTGCCGCTCGGCCAGAAGCCCCCTGTAACGGCGAATACGCCACCGGTGGATGGTTGCAGCGGATCTGCGTCGGGTTGACCGATGGTGCCGCTAACCGAGAACACGCCGCCGGTCGAGGTTCCGCCGCCGCTGTCGATGGTGTAGTGATCGACGGAGAAGACGTCGCCTTGCGTGGCCACTGCGACCGGCGTCGCCGCCGCGCTCGATGCGGCGATCGACGGGCGCAAGTCGGCGGCTGCGAACGTGTGCAACGGCGCCAGGATCGCGCACGCGACCACAAGCCGGCGCGCGTATCGGACGAAACCTTGCGCGAGGCGGTTCATTGGCACGATCGCGTGCCGCACTTGGCGACCTTTAGCGAGTCGGCACTTTGGTCTGCGTAGCTGATCACCGGCAATCCGTCGCTGCCGATTGCGATCGACGTGAACGCGCCCAGGAAGCTGGTCGAGTCGTCCACTGTGGTGATTGTCGCGGCGCCAGTGCAGGCGGCATTCGCGCACTTCGCCACCTTGAGCGCGTCGGCTGTGATGTCGTTGTAGCTGATCACCGGTAACCCGTCGGTGCCGATGGCGATCGAGGAGAAATTGCCCACGATGTTGGCCGGGGCGTCCACCGTGGTAATCGTTGCCGCCCCAGTGCACGCGGCGTTGGCGCACTTCGCCACCTTGAGTGCGTTGCCTTGGAAGTCGCGGTAGCTGATCACCGGGAACCCATCGGTGCCAATGGCGAGGGACGTGTACAAGCCCACGTTGTTGGCCGGATCGTCCACCGTCGTGATCGTCGCCGCCCCGGTGCAGGCGGCGTTGGCGCATTTCGCCACCTTGAGCGTGTTGGCCGTGTCGTCGTAGTAGCTGATCACCGGCCAACCGTCGCTGCCGATGGCGAGGGACGTGTACGTTCCCACCAAGTTGGCGGGGTCGTCCACCGATGTGATCGTCGCCGCCCCCGTGCAGGCGGCATTCGCGCACTTGGCCACTTTGAGCGTGTCGGCCGTCGAATCGTAGTAGCTGATCACCGGCCGCCCGTCGCTGCCGATGGCGATGGACGTGTACTGGCCCACAAAATTGGCCGGGGCGTCCACCGTGGTGATCGTCGCGGTGCCAGTGCAGGCGGCATTGCCGCACTTCGCCACCTTGAGTGCGCCGGCCGTCGAATCCAGGTAGCTGATCACCGGCCGCCCGTCGCTGCCGATGGCAATAGAGTTGTATCTGCCCACAGCGTTAATATTCATCGGGTCCACGGTAGTGATTGTCGCGGCCCCGCTGCAGGCGGCGTTGGCGCATTTCGCCACCTTGAGCTTGCCGGCCGATGAGTCGAAGTAGCTGATCACCGCCAACCCGTCTTTGCCGATCGCGATTGACGTGTACTCACCCACCAAGTTGACCGGGTCGTCCACCGTGGTGATCGTCGTGACGCCGGGCAAGTCGCTGCACAACGCGCTGCCATCGGCGTTGATCCCACGCAGGTAACTACCCAAAGCGCAGGTGCCGCTGACACGCAACTGCACTTGTGCGCTGTTGATCTGCGCGGCACCGACCGCACCGGCGGCAATCATGTTCTGCGCGACCCCGCTGTTGGCGATGGCGAGCGTGCCGCTGCCGGTGATCGTGCCGCCGCTGAGGCCCGCGCCTGCGGTGACGCTGGTCACCGTGCCGGTGCCGCCACCTGCATCGGTGCCGCAGACAACGCTGCCATCGGCGTTGACTTGCCGTACGTACTGACTCGCGAGGCAGCTTCCTCCGATGCGCGCCTGCACTTGCGCGATGTCGATTTGCGCGAGGCCGACGCCACCGTTGGCGATCGCCAGCGTTCCGCTGCCGGTGATCGTGCCGCCGCTGAGGCCCGTGCCACCGGTCACGCTGGTGACCGTGCCACCGCTGTTGTTGTCGATGTTGTCGGCAAAGCCGGCCGGCACACCAGTGAGGCCCGCCCATGGCGTGATGCTCGCGACGTTCGCGCGCAACGCCTCGGGCGCGGGGCGCAACAGTTGGCGCGGTGTGAGAGTCGTATAGGCGCCACCGCTTGACCCGGCGCGGACGCGCAGTTCGAGAAAGCGCTGTTGTCCTGTAAACGCCGTCGGGCCGAAATCGAGCGTGATCGCAAAGAGACCGCCCTCAACCGGCACATTGTCTAAGTCGGGTGCGCACGCCAGCGCAACGGGATTGACCGCACTGTCGAACAAGCAGACCTGCAGGTCGTAGAGCTCGTTCGCGGGTTGACCCGATTGCTTGAGCTGCCCCTGGTACGTGAAAGCGGAGCCGAGCGGCTGCGCCGCCAACGGCGATACGCTCAACGCAGACATCAGCGCCAGCCATCCGAGTTTCATGAGCGGTCTCCGGTTGAAGGACGCGTTGTAGCCGCGACACTTCAATACAACGGAAAAATCCGACGCCAGCCGCCAAAGATCGCCAAGAAAGGCAGCGGTGAGTTCAATGGGCCTTTCGTGCGGCCGAATTTGCTGAAAATAAATGGTGTCGAGAAGAAGTGGTGTCAGCGAGAGAAAGTGGTGTCACGGGTTGAAAATGTCCTTGGCACCTTTGTTGCCGCAAGCTGGCCGCCAGCGATGCGATTTCGCCTGCTAGCATCCAGACCGTCACCACCAGAAGTCCGGGAGTTGCCATGGAGCGTAAAGCCCAATCCCTGCTGCCGTTGCTGCTGGTCGGCCTGGCTGCAGGCGTCCCGTCAGCGCACGCGGATGCGCTCGGGTCATGGCTCGATGGCAGCGCGTCCTGTCTCGCCACCCTCGCTGGATTCAACGAAGGCCGACCGTGGGTGCAGCTCAAGCTCGCGGAAGATCGTGTGACCGTCCTCGTCGAATCGGGCGGCCGGGACAACGTCATCGCAACGTTGTCCTGCGAGGGTGGTGGGGATGGCATCTCCGAGGGCACGGCGTTCGCCGTTCCCGAGGAGATCTCGGGCGGCACCGACTTGCCCGACGAACGTCTGCAGCGCGGTGCCTATGATCGAGCAGGACTGGCCGTGCTGGTGGAGCGCGGCCGCAACCTGGCCGACGTGCCGGAACAGATTCCAGTGTCGCTGGTGGTGACTTCGCTGGCGCTGCCCGAACCGGTTGTGCAGACCACCATCACTTTCGAGCAGCCTGAGCTCCGCAGCGTCACCTTCGATTCCGCCGGACGCGAGATCGAGGATCGTGCGCCGCCCGAGTCCTCCTGGGTGACACCCGTAGTCGAAAGCACACCCAGCCTCGGCATCACGGAACCGATTCGATCGGGTGCCAAGGTGATGGAGTTTTTGCGCGGCGTGCTCGGCAGCAAGACCGTCGTGCATCGACTCATCGTCGATGCGGGCATGGTCACCGTGGGGTACGACGACGCCGCTGCAGGCTACGTTCTGCAGCAGTGGACCGTGGATGAGGGCACGCTGGTCAGCAGCGATCCGGGAAGGCCAATCGATAAGCAACTTGCCGAGTTGTACAAACGATGCAGCCGACCGGCAACTGCCGGCGAACTGCCCGGCGCGTTCGAGAACGTGATCAAGCTGCTTGGCAAACGCATCGATGTGGCGATGATGCTGACCCTCGATTGCT
>JBKJSW010000220.1:0-9721 GCA_046595765.1 Ahniellaceae bacterium | reverse complement strand
CGCGGCGCATTGTCTCCGATCCGCCGCGTGCGCGTCCAAATCCTGACGGGGCTTTCAGGTAATAGTTCGCCACGTCCGCCAGCCCTCGAGGGATGGCGAAGCCCTTCCTGCCCTTCCCAACTGAACCGGTCTCGGACTATGCCGGCGGTGTCGCCTGCGGCAGCACGTCTTCCGTGCCATGGGACACCACGACGGCAGCAACCAGGTCGCCGGTGACATTGAGCGTGGTGCGACACATGTCGAGGAAACGGTCGACGCCGAGGATGAGCCCGATGCCCGCCGGCGGCACGCCCACCATGCCGCAGATGAGTGCGACGACCGGCAGCGATCCCGCGGGAACGCCCGCGGTGCCGATGCCGCCGAGGATGCAGACGAACATCACCGTGACCTGCTGGCTGAGCGACAGATCGATGCCAAAGAACTGCGCGAGGAACAGTACAGTCACACCTTCGAACAGCGCCGTGCCGTTCTGGTTGGCGGTCGCGCCTACCGTCAGCACGAAGCGCGAAACGCTGCGCGGCAGGTGCAAGTCCTCGTCCGCGACACGCAGGGCGGTTGGCAGCGTCGCGTTGCTGGAGGCCGTGGAGAACGCCATCAGCATGGCTTCCTGCACCTGCCGGAAGAACTGCACCGGCGACTTGCCACCGAACAACCTGAGCGCCAGCGGATAGGTCACGAACATGTGCAGCGCGAGAGCGAGCACGACCACGCCGACATAGGCACTGAGCCGCACCAGCAGGTCCCAGCCGAACAGCGCCGCCAGGTTGAACATGAAACAGGCGACCGCGTACGGCGCGAGGCGGATGACCAGCCCGATCAGCGTCATCGAGACTTCGAACAATCCTTCGATGGCGCGCTTGAGCGAATCCGCGGCCGGAGACTTCGTCAGCACGAGACCGATGCCGATCATCAGCGCGAAGAACATGATCGCGAGGATCGTGTTCTCGGCAGCCGCCTTGATGACGTTGTCCGGCACGATCGACACCAGCATGTTGATGCCCGTGGGCTGGTCTTTCACGCCGCCTACGATGGCCTGCGCGCGCTCGCTTCCCTGCGCAAGCATCTCGGCGGCGACGTCGGCCTCGATGCCCACGCCGGGTTTCAGCCAGTTGACGAGCAGCAGGCCAATCACCACCGCGATCGCGGACACGACGACGGTGTAAGCAAGGGTCTTCCAGCCGACCTTGCCGAGCGCACGGATGTCGCCCATTTCGGCAACGCCGACCACCAGCGCGGAAAACAGCAGCGGGATCACCAGCATGAAGATGAGGCGCAGGAAGATCGTGCCAAACGGCTGCGTGACGTACGTTGTGAGCATTTTCACCCACGGGGTCTCGGGACCGGCCAGATAGTGGACGAGCAGGCCGAGGCCCAATCCGAGCAGGAAGCCGATCAGCATCTTGGTGTGCAACGGCATGCCGCGACGCGGCGTGGCCGGCGGCACGTACAACTCGGGGATGGGTGCGGATTCGCCCGCGGCCGACATCGTCATTGCCTGTTCCTTACGCAGAACCAACCAGATGTTCTGGAACGCCGCGAGTCGACCGTATCTCGCCCCGGGCGAGCCGCGCAAAGTACGAATCCATCTCCTTCTTGACCACCGGCGCGAGCAAGTACAGGCCGATCACGTTGGGCACGGCCATGAGGAAGTACGTGGCGTCGGAGAAGTCGACGAGCTTGCTGAAATCCATGGTCACGCCGACGACGGTAATTGCGCAGAAGAACAGCTTGTATCCCAGCTCGACGCCGGGCTTCTCGCCGAGCAGGTAGGTCGTGGCCTTGGTTCCGTAGTAGCAGTAGGCGATCATGGTCGAGTAGGCAAACAGGAACACGAACACGCTGAGCACGTATGGGAACCACGGCAGCACCGTGGCGAACGCATGCGAGGTGAGCACCACGCCTTCGAGGTTTTGGTCGACCATCGAATCCTGACTAACCACGATCACCAGCGCCGTCATGGTGCAGATGACTACGGTGTCTATCAGCGGCTCCCACAGCGACACGAGCCCTTCGGTCAGAGGCTCGCCGGTGCGTACGCTCGCGTGCGCGATCGGGGCACTGCCAATGCCTGCCTCGTTGGAGAATGCGGCGCGCCGAAAGCCTGTCAGCATGACGCCAACGGCGCCGCCAGCGATACCCTGAGGTGAGAACGCACCCCAAAAGATGCTCGCTATCGCCGCGGGAATCCGTTCGGCATTGGCGGCGAGCACCACGAAACCTGCAAGCAGGTAGAGCGCTCCCATGAACGGCACCAGCTTCTCGGTGACACGCGCGATACGCTTGATGCCGCCGACGACGACGAGTCCGACCAGCACCGCCAAGATCACGCCGAACACCCACGCGCGCCCGGACAGCCAACTCTGGTCGCCGCCCGTGATGTACAGGATCTGCTGGTAGGCGGCGTTGGCCTGGAACATGTTGCCCGCGCCGATGGTCCCGACGATGCAGAACACCGCGAATACGAATGCGAGCGCAGCACCGAGCGGCGCGAATCGCGGATATTCCGAGGCGATGCCGTAGCGCAGGTAATGCATCGGCCCCCCCGACACCGAGCCGTCGGCGTGCTCGCGGCGGAACTTGACCGCGAGCGTGCACTCGCAGAACTTCGCGCCCATTCCGAACAGCGCGGCGATGATCATCCAAAACGTTGCGCCGGGGCCGCCCAGCGTGATCGCGACCGCGACGCCCGCGATGTTACCGAGACCGATAGTGCCGGACAGCGCGGTCGCGAGTGCCTGGAAGTGTGTCGTGTCTCCGCTGTGCGACGCTTCCGTGTAATCGCCGCGAATGATGCGGAATCCCTGCGCCAATCCGCGTATGTTGATGAAGCGGAAATAGAACGTGCAGAACAGCGCGATGGCGATCAGCCAGAACAGGATCCAGGGAACCGCCTGGCCGAAAAGTGGAATCGTTGCGAATACGGCTCGGGACACCAGGTCCGCGAACGGCTGCATGGCGTTCGAAATACGCTCGTCGATGCCTTCGGCGATGCGCAGGCGCACAATGTCGTAGACGATGGAAGCGCTGGTGGCTGCGATCACAGGCTTTTCCTGCGCCACAGGATGGGCAGCGCGCTGCAAGAGTCTAGTGGACTGCAGCGGGCAATCGAAAGCGGCGTGCGGAATCCGCTGGCGCCGCGGGCACCTGGAAAACGCGGGCACTCGCGCGGCTGACAGCCGGAACTGCACGCAACGCTATGCGGTGGAAGGCGGAGCATCCTCGACGTAACCGTGGCTCGCCAGCATCGCGTCGACGTCGAGCGGCTTGCCGAAGAGCCAGCCTTGCCCGTATTCGCAGCCCAGGTCGCGGAACAGGTCGCGCTGGGCCTCCGTCTCGATGCCCTCGACGACGATCTCCGCTTCGAGCGCGCGACTGAGGTCGATGATCGCCTTGCACACCGCCAGGCACCGCGTCGAGCTCAAGGCCTGTCGCGAGAAGCCCTGATCCAGCTTGATCGTGTCGAACGTGAGGGTGTGCACGTGCCCGAGGTTTGAATAGCCGGTGCCGAAGTCGTCGAGCAGCACGTCGACGCCCATTTCCCGGCACCCGTTGATGAAACGATTGACCGCGTCGATGTCGAGGATGAGGCTTTCGGTGATCTCGACGTGCAACGCGCGCGGCGGTACTGCATGTCGCTTCAGTGCGGACTCGATTTCGGCGAGGAACTTGTCGTCCAGCAACTGGCGTGCCGAGGTGTTGATGGCGATGTGCAAGTCCGGGCGACCACACTTCGCCAGCTTTGCCAACGCGCTGCAGCCATGGTCCAGCACGTAGCGTCCGACTGGGAGGATGAGTTCCGTTTCTTCGGCAAGCTGGATGAATTCGGCTGGCGAAATGATGCCGCGCTCCGGGTGGTGCCAGCGCACCAGCGCCTCGTAGCCGCGCACCTTGTTGTCGACCAGCCCGACAATCGGCTGGTAATGCAGCGCGAGCGTCTCGTGGTCCAGAGCTTCCATGAGCTGGCTCTCGAGTCGAATCTTGCCTGCCGCCGGCGCGAGCAATGCGTCGAGCTTGCCAGGCGACCGCGGCACGGCCCGGGAACGAAGCACCGCGCGTCGGTCGAGCCCACTCAGCACGTTGCGGTAGCGCCGCAGTTGCGCGACCAGCAGCGCGCGCACGATCGGGTCGGCATTCTCCAGTCGCTCCCGCAACTGGAAGTGGTCGATGATGGTCAGCACGCAATCCGTCGCGGCACGCGCGCTGGCGGAGCGCGGTGAATCATCGATGACGGCCATTTCCCCGAGCAGGTCGCCCGGCCCGAGTTGGCCCAGGATCTGTGGCGCCTCGGGCGACCCCCGGAAGATCTCCGTGGCGCCGCTTTCCACGAGGAATGCGGTCGTCGGCGCGTCGCCTTCACGAAAGATGATGTCGCCTGCAGCAAAGGACACTGTCGCTGAAGTCATCGCGCCTGTCGCCCCCCGTTTGCCCGGACCGATGCTACGCCGCCTGCCCCCACCCTGCCATCGGCCTGCGGCTCGAACGGACCGTGGGGAGCGACGAACTCCCTGCTCGTCAGGTTCGCTTCTGCATCGGGCTTGCCTGACCGCGCTGGGTCGCCTCTGGCTTCCATCGGCGTGCATCATCGCGGCGCCATCGACGCCATCCTTGATGAATACGTAAAGTGCCGTTCAAGAGTGACAGGCGGAAAAACGAAGGGCCGGTTTCCCGGCCCTTCGTCAACTCTTCACACCGCTGCGGTCAGCCGCAGGAACCGGGTGGACTGATTGCCGCGCAGGTGCCGTTGCCCTGGATAACCACGCCTGCCGACACTGTCGGATTGCTGGTCAGGCGGTAGATGCACTGTCCGGTTTCGTTGCGTGGCGGCTGGTTGTCCGGCGGAACTCCGGGGCCATCAGGATCAGTGACGAAACCCTGGCCCGAGATGGTCGACATGAACTGGCCGTTGGCGTCGGTGACGCCCCCGGTCGCGCCGAGCACACCGCCGGAGGTCTGGCAGGACACGCTCACCGCAGCGCCGGCGATCGGCTGTCCGCCGGTGCCAGTGAGCGAAATCGTCGTCGTCACGATGAAGTTGCGAGGCACGAAGAAGCTGCTCGGCGAGGCTGTCAGGCTGATGTTGTTGCCAACCGGGTTGATCGTCACCGTGGTGCTCTGGCCACCTGCGGTAAACGTCACTACGCCGCCCTGGTCCGTCAAGTTCCGGCTGGTCAACACTACGGTGGTGCAACCATCCGGGCCCGTCGGCGAGGCCGTCGTACCGGGCGGCGAACGCCCGTCGACGGTGATCGCGCCGCCGGCCGGCGTGGTGGCAGTGAAGCTCACCACGGCGTTGGGGATGCCGCGCAGATTGAAGTCACGCAGGCACAGCAGGATGGTGCGGGTCGAATTGGCTTCCACCTGCGACGGTGCTGCCGTCAGCGTGGCCGGGCCAGCCCCCGCGAACGTCAGCCGCTCCACGTCCGCAACCAGGTTCGGAGTGCCGTTCGCGGCGACGCCCGTGCCTTGCGCCCACACGATCACCGGTCGACCGATCTGTGCCTGCGAGTAGCGCAGCGTCGCTCTGGCGATACCGTTCTCATCCGTAATCGCACTGTTGGTGATGTTGCCGTTGGCCGCCCGTCCGATCACGTACGGGAAGATCGGTCCACCATCGACGCTCGCGCCCGTGGTGTCATTGCGATTGAAGGCACGCGTGACCAGCAGGCTGTTGAGGCTGGTGATCTGCTGGATCGAGCGCGCCGCTTCCATATCGCGCTGGCCGGGAATTTCTTCCGCGAAGATCACCAGCGTGTCAGTCGGACCGGCGAGGCTAAAGTTGCCGGTCGGTGCCGTGAACAGCGTGCCACCCTCCTGCGGATTGCCATCGTTACCGGTAATCGCGAAATCTGCGCCCGACAGCGGCGTGTCGATCAGGCCGAAATCGATCTGCGTGCCGGGGATGACCGGATTGCCGTCGCGATCGGTGGCGATGACGGTGATCGTCAACGTGTAGACCGGGTTGGGATCGGTGGGAGACCCACTGATGCCATCAACAACGGACGCATTGGTGTTGGTGATGTCGAGGTCAAACAGGCGACCGTCGGAAATGATGACCGTACGGGAGCCCGTCACCGGATCCTGTATGCCGTTGTCGACGTTGTTGTCGAGGCGGTCCGCGGTAACGCGGAGGAGTACCGGCCCGGTCCGCGTGCCGGAGATCAGGTTGAAGTTGACGATGCCTCCCGTCGTGCGCAAGTTGATGACGGTGCCGCTGACGGTGGCACCGGCCGCGTTCACACCCGTCAGCCTTTCGCCACCGCCTGGACCGCTGATGATTTCAACTCGAACGTTGTTGACGCCAAAGAGCGGGTTCGCGACCGGCTGATTGTTGCCGTCCAGGACATTGGCGGTGACGATGATGGTGCCTACGCCGCCCGAACCCTGCACGTAGAGCGGATCGGTCGGCGCGTTGATGAACACCGCTGTCGGGCCCGTTCCAGCGCCGCCTATGATGTTGAACGTGAGCGAGGCGCTGACGACCTCTCCCGTTTCCGGATCGACGCCGGAGGCGACGATCGTGCAAGTGCCCGGCTGCGCGCGCGACCTGACAAAAATCGTCGCAACTCCGGAATTCACGTCCACGGGGCCACTACCGAGCTGGATAGTGAGCTCGTTGATATCTGTCGTGGCCGGGTCGTCGAGGGTTGAGAACGTGCAGGTGCCGATGCCGCCCAGGACCGCAACATTGACGCCGTCGATCATTGAGATGACGGTGCCATCAAGCCGACGGAACACGATGTCGGTGCGGCTGACGAACGGCGAACTGATGGATTGCGTCGCGTTGGTCGGGTTGATCGGCAGGTTGAGATTCTGCGTGGAGATGGTGATGCGCTGATCGTTCCCGGGACCCGCGACGATCGATACATTGAGCGTGGCGGTGGAAGAGCCCCCGTTCAACGTGGCGGTGGCCCGCAGCGTCACGTTACCCACGCCGCGTGTGTGCAGGCGGAACTGTGCGACACCGCCCCGAGTGGTGGTGGTCGTCGCAGCGCCCAACGCAGGCGGCGCTATAAAAGAGGAGACAAGCGCCAGATCCGACGGGCTGACCGACAGTGACACGCTGGTGCCGTCTGCTACCGGCACTCCGTTGTTGTTGGCGACGCGTACGGTGATCGAGATCACCGAGCTCGGAGTCGCGGTGGTCGCCACCGGGTCGAAGGTCACGCGCAACTCCGACGGCGTGAAGCTGCCGCCCTCGTTGGAACCACCACCGCCGCCGCCGCCGCATGCCGCGAGCAGCGTGGCCGCCAGCAGGCCGATCAGGATTTGGATAAGGGCTTTCATTCAACGTTCTCCAGACATCTGTTCGGGCGGCTCGGGGTGTAGGCAAGCATGCTGGCGCCTTGTGGCGCTCAGCGTAGGCTCTGCGCGAGTATCTTGGGTGTGACGAAGATCAGCAATTCCGCTTTTTCGCTCTGGCGATTTTTGTTGCGGAACAGTGCTCCGATACCCGGAATATCTCCCAGGAAGGGCACCTTTTGCAGGTCTTCTCGATTGCTGAACTCATAAACGCCGCCGAGCACGACCGTCTGGCCGTTGTCGACGAGAACCGCGGTGTTGAGTTCGCGCTTCTGGATCTGCGGCACGTCGCCGATCGACGTGCTGACGAATCCGGAGACTTCGTCCTTCTTGACATTCATGTTGAGAAATACGCGCTGATCCTGCGTGATCGTCGGCGTGACCTTGAGTTCAAGCAGGACTTCCTTGAACTGCACGTTGGGAATCGGGATTGCGCCGCCGCCGGATTGCGGCGAGATCGTGACGTAGCCGATTTCGTCGCCCTGGCGGATGACCGCTTCGCGCTGGTTGGCGGTGATGACGCGGGGATTCGACACCACTTCGCCCCGGCCTTCGGTTTCGAGCGCAGACAGTTCAAGGTCGAGCAGGTAGTCGGCGCCGAGCACCGCGAGCGCCAGGCTGCCGGCCGGATTGGTGACGGGCAGGTTGACGTTTAGACGGTCGGACAGATTCGGTACCAGAACGCCGGCTCCCGTGATGTCAGGAGCTGCTACCGGCAGGCCCGACGTGCGCCCCGCGAAGCGGTTGCCGAGGGCGAGGTTGGTCATGCGATCGGTGCTCGTGGTCGAGCCGCCCGTGCTGAAGATGTTGCCGTCGCCGTCCTCGTAGCCGGCCGAGATGCCGAACCGCGCGCCGATCTCCCGCCCGAAGGTTTCGGTGGCGATGACGATGCGCGATTCGATCAGGACCTGGTCGACCGGACGATCGAGACGCGCGACGAGCTCGCGAACCTCGTTGATTTTAGGCGGTGTGTCGTTGATGAGCAGCACGTTGGTACGCTCGTCGAACGTTACGCTGCCACGGGCAGACAGGAAGCCCGCCGTGCGATCCGTTGAGCCGCCGCCCGCGCCCGAGCCCGAGGCCTGGCCCTTGAGTGCTCCCGACGTCAGCAGCTCTGCGATGTCCTTGGCCTTGCCGTAGTTCACCTGGATGTACTCGGAAACCAGCGGCGCATTGTCGTCGAGCCGCGCGCGCGCCTCGGCGAGTTGGGTTTCGCGAGTGGTAATCTCGGCGCTCGGCGCGATCCAGATCACGTTGCCCGACTGGCGCTTGTCCAGCCCCTTGGCGTTCATGACGATATCGAGCGCCTGGTCCCACGGCACGTTATCGAGGCGCAGCGTGACATTGCCCTGCACGGTGTCGGCGACGACGATGTTGAGGTCGGAGACGTCGGCGATCAGCTGCAGCACCGAACGTACCGGGATGTCCTGGAAGTTGAAGGTTACGCGTTGCCCGGAATAGACCGGCGCATCGAGTGCTCGGCGTGCCTCCGACACCAGCTTCGGCGTGGTGATTTCGACGATGTACTCGCTGCCGGTCTGGTAGGCGAGGTGCTCGAAGTTGCCGTTTGTCTCCACCTCGATGCGACTGCCGTTACCCGTCGTGCGCGCGGTGACACCGTTTGCCGGCGTGGCGAAATCGGACACGTCGAGTTGCTTCGGCACGGCGCCGCCTAGCGACGTCCCCGGCAGGTCGATCAGCAGGCGGCTGCCCTCGCGCCGAACGTTGGCGGAGGCGTTTTGGCCGTTGAAGCCGATGATGACGCGACCTTCGCCATCTGCCCCACGGCGGAAATCGAGGTTCGAAACGGAGCTGCCGCCCGTCGAGACAATCTTCGTTGGGTCGTTCGCAGCCATGATCGCGGTCTGCGCCGCGGCCATGCCGCCCGAGTCGAGGCTGACGATGAGCTTGTCGCCTTCGATCCGGGTCGTGTAGCTCACCATCCGGTTCAGTTCAACGATGACCCGGGTGCGTCCTCCGGCTTCGACCGCAGTGACCGCTTCGGCTGCGCCGAGGCCCACCGCAACGCGTCGCTCAGGCAGCGCGTTGCGGGTGTCCGCAAGGTCGAGCGCGATGCGGGGCGGAGCGCCGATGGTGAAGAGCTTTGGCGTCGATGGCGTTCGCGCCATGTCGAGCGTGATCTCGGTCCGGCCTCCCTGACCCGGCGCCGAAGTCACGCTTTCGAGCGCGTTCTGCGCCATCGCCGGAGCGACGAATGCCGTCAAAGTCAGCCAAAGCAGAGTTCCACCGCTTTGGCGTTGCAAGTTTCCGCGACTGATCATGCCGGTCACCTTTGTGCGCAGTCTTGAGTTGCTCATGTCGTGGTCCCCAACGCCTACTCTTGATCCAGCGCGATCGAAGCGGGTCGTTCCGTCCAGCCACCCGACCCGTTCGAAATGAGTTCGATCAGCTCCACGCGATC
>JBKJSW010000402.1:0-2854 GCA_046595765.1 Ahniellaceae bacterium | reverse complement strand
TTCGTGTTCCGCGAAAAGTCGCTCGGCATGCGCGAGATCGCCGCGCAACTCGGCGTCGCCAACCTGCTGGAAGGATCCGTGCGCCGGCAAGGCGACAACGTGCGCATCACGGTGCAGTTGATCGATGCACGCCAGGATCGCCAGCGCTGGTCGTCGACCTACGACCGGCGCCTCGTCGACATCTTTCGCGTGCAGGAGGAGATCTCGCAGTCGATCGCCGATGCGCTCGCAACGTCGCTCGGCGTGCGGCAGGTCGAGGTCGCGAATGCGACCGCCGATCTCGAGGCCTACGAACTGTTCCTGCGCGGGCGGCAACTGTTCGCGCAGCGCGGTGCCAACCTGCCGGCTGCACGCGACCTGCTCGAACAGGCGGTGGAGCGCGACCCGAAGTTTGCCGATGCATGGGCCGCGCTGGCAGCGACCTGGTACGTGTGGCGTTCTTATGCACCCGAGCCCGCCGGCGTCGACACGCTGGCGGAATCGCACGCCGCCGCATCGAAGGCGCTCGCGATCTATCCCCGGCATCCCGGTGCGCTCGCGGTCAGCGCGCGACTCGCCGCGGACTCCGGCGATCGCCTGCGCCATGCGCAATTGATCGACGCAGCGCTCGCGCTGGAGCCCAACAACTCCAACACCTGGCTTTGGCAGGGCTTGGGCTTCTTCGAGGTCGGCCATCTCGAGAAGGCGCGCAAGAGCTTCGAGCAGGCGCGTCGTCTCGATCCGTTGAGCGGTGTTGGCCTGGGCTGGGTGGGAATCACCACGGCGCTGGGGGGCGACTCGGCCGCCGCAAAAGTGGTGCTGGAACGGGCGCATGCGCTCGGATGGCGCGGGCCGGCCAGCCGCGCGTTGTTCTTCGTGGCGCGCGAGAGGGACGATGATGCCGAGGTCTCACGCCGGTTCCTCGACTGGCTGCACGACGACGAAGGCATGCCGGTTGCGCAGCAGGATGTCGCGCGATCGATCGCCCCGGCGCTCACCGATTCCGCGCAGCTCGACGCAGCGCGGGCGCAAGTCCGCGCCGCAGCGCGAGCCGCACCCGAACTCGAATGGGCCACGCTGCTGCAATTGTTCGGACAGACCGACGCGGCGGTGGAAATGTCGATGCAAACCGCCCCTGCTGGCACCCAGGCACTGCTCTTCAGCGTGTGGTACCCGGAGTTCAAGGCCTTCCGCGAACACCCGCGCTTTGTTGAATTCGCCGAGCGACACGGCATGGCGGCGTACTGGCGCGAACATGGACCGCCTGACTCCTGCGCACTGCCGACCGATTCGGTACCGCACCTCGTGTGCACGCGCTGAACATACTCGACGCATCACAATCGTGCCCAAGCGTATCGTGGTTTGGCCTGCCAACAGGTCTAACATCATGTGTCCATCACCGCCGGGGAGATCGTGCGATGCGTTCAATGCGTGCCCGTGTCCGCTGCTGTTCGATCGTCGTCCTCGGCCTCGTCGCGTGCGCGAGCGCGAACGCGCAGTCGACCTACTTCCGCTTCAGCGACATGGACCTGCGCGATCCGCACGTGTTCGTCAGCCAGGCGCCGTTTGGTTGCCTCGACGTGACCGATCCGAACTTCACCGGGTTTTCGGTGAACGGCCAGATCCAGACCAGCATCCAGACCGACGCGAATGGGGATGGTTTGCTCGATCGCTCCACCCTCGTGGAATTTCTGCCGCTGAACCAGGCGCTCACGACCAACCTGTTCGATTCGGGTCGCGCTGACTGCACCGCGCCGCTGGCATCGACCGCATGCGGGCCGATCAATTCTTCCGCCATCGCGGGCAACGCGACCCTGCAGACCAGCGGAACCTGTCTCGGCACAGTGCCGGGCAGCATCGTGCACGTGTATTCACCGACGGTAACGGCGGCCAATTCGCCGTGTTTCGCATCGCCGGTGGGCACGATCACACTCGACCTTGGCGGCATTCCCGCGCAACTGACCGGCGCGCAGATTGCGTCGCGCTTCGTGGGCACTCCCGCCACCAGTCTCGACAACGGGCTGCTGCGCGGATTCATCTCTGAAGTCGATGCAGACAACACGATCCTGCCCGCCACGCTCCCGGTGATCGGCGGACGGCCTCTTTCCTCGCTGTTCCCGGGTGGAACGGGTAATTGCGCAGCCTTCAGCGACAAGGACACCTTCAACGGTGTCGTGGGCTGGTGGCTCTATCTCAACTACGTCGCGTCGAAGCCGGCCTTCAGTAACTTCGTGGACGGCTTCGCGAACGGCTTCGAGCCCTAACCCCGCGATCAGCTTCTGCAATGTGCAAGTCAGGTCGGCTTGGCCGATCTGACAGGAACCGCGCCGCGCGTTCTCCGTCAGGTCGCTGCGCGACTCGACCTACTGGGGCGGCTCTGCGCGTGCCCTAACGCTTCGGCCAGCCGACCACGAGGTCGAACGCGATATCGCAATTCATGTCGGTCTCGTTGAACGGGGCTTCCCGCGCTTCGGTGATGACCTTGCCGATGACGTGCGAGTCGGAGCGCGTGGCGAACACGACTTTGCCGTTGCCGCCATCTATTCCTGTTTGCGTGCCGTCGTCGGCGATGTACTGGATGTTGACGAGGGTGGACATGTCGAGTTCGCCACCGGTGTGGTGGATCTCCACCCAGCCCTGCGCGATCGCCTCCTTCTGCGTTTCAATGAGGTCGCCCCGTGGACTCATGAACGTGTTCTCCGGCAGCGCGCCCGCGCATTTGATGCAGGCCGCCAGCGCGGCTCGATCGAGCGGCTTCGCCGTGAGATAGATGACCGTGGTGACGGTGTCCTGCTCGCGCGCGTCGGCAAAGGCGATGCCATCGGTGAACTCGAGACGTTTGCCGTCGCGTTCGCAGAAACCCTTGACGCTGTCG
>JBKJSW010000341.1:0-3795 GCA_046595765.1 Ahniellaceae bacterium | reverse complement strand
AGCTTGCACAGCGCGCGCGCGAGGCGGGCGCCTCGGCCAGCGCCCACGCAACGGCAACCGAAGCCTGGAAGGCGGCGTGCAGGTACGCGCCGGCAGACGCACAGGTGGTGGCGTTCGGCTCTTTCTACCTGGTGTCCGCGCTGATGCGCGAACTTGACGCTGGTGGCGAAGGCACGCGGTCCGACGCAGCCCCCGGACTATAATCGTCCGAATTCTCCAACACGGCTTCGCATGGATCCCATTCTGCAAAAGCGCCTGATCGGGGCGTTCATCCTGATCGTGGCGGCGATTGTCTTCATCCCGATGCTGCTTGACGGCCCGGGGCCCGCAGGCACCGAAACGGTGGACCTGGGCATTCCGTCGCCGGGTCCGGACGGCATGCGCACCGAAATGATCCCGCTCGACGCTCCGCTGCCGGCGGCGCCGCTGGCTGACGAAGGCGAAGTCGATGCGGCCGCCATCGACGACAGCGCGCGCTTGGCATCAGAGACGGTGGCGGCAGGCGAGTCCATGGCCTCCGCCGAGCCGCTTCCGTCCGATCCTGTAGACGTCGCACCCGAAGGTGATTTGCCGCCCCCTGACGATACCGCTCCCGCGGACCTCGTCGACTCCGGGCACGCTGCAGACTCCAGCGGTCGCTGGCACGTGACACTCGGCAGTTACGCGAATGCTGACAATGCGCGCAAGCTGGTCGCCGACATGCGAAGTGCCGGCTTTCCGGCGCGCGCGGAAGCGGTGACGCTGGCCGGCAAGCCTGCGTTGCGCGTGCGGATCGGGCCGTATTCGGATCAGGTACGCGCTGAATCGGCGCGACTTGCCGTGGCGGAGCGGCGTCGCGACGTCACGCCGGCGCTGGTGCAGGATGACAGTGCCGAGAGTGAAAGACCGGCAGGCAGTGCTGCCCCGCTGAACGCGGCCGACTCAACGCCTGCCCCCGCGAGTCCTGCAGCTGCAAGCGATGCGACGCCCGCGCCGTCTGCCGCCGCACATGCGCCGGTGCCGAGGGACGCCCGCGGCTGGGTCGTGCAGACCGGCGCCTTCTCCCAGGTTGGGGAAGCCGACGCGCAGGTGGCAAGGCTGCGCGCTGCCGGTTTCGCGGCTTTCATCGACCGGTTGGATGCGCCGCGCGGCACGTTGCATCGCGTGCGCATCGGACCCGAAATCGATCGCGCCGGCGCGGAAAGGCTGCAGGCGTCGCTCAAGCAGGGTCCGGGCGTCGACGGCGTGGTGATGCGTCATCCCTGAGCGCCCGCGCTGGAATTCGCGCATGACACCTCCACCTCCACCACAGTTCCACTAGAGGCTCGAAGCCCGCATGTGCGCCATCATCGGAATCGTCGGCCGCGCCGACGTCGCGGGCGCGCTATACGACGGCCTGACCGTGCTCCAGCACCGTGGCCAGGATGCCGCCGGCATCGCCACCGTCGACGCACGCAAGTTGCGCCTGCACAAGGGCACGGGACTGGTGCGCGACGTGTTCGGTCCGAGCGACATGGAAAAACTCTCCGGCCGCTATGGCATCGGCCACTGCCGCTATCCCACCGCGGGCAGTGACGCCACCGACGAAGCGCAGCCGTTCTATGTGAATTCCCCATTCGGGATCGCGCTGGCGCACAACGGCAACCTGACCAACATGGCGAGCCTGCGTCGCGAGGTGTTCGAGCAGGACCTGCGGCACTGCAATACCGAGTCGGATTCGGAAGTGCTTTTGAACGTACTTGCGCACGAACTGGAGGCGGAGCAGCAGAAGCTTCCCGGTACCCCGCTTGATGCGGACAAGGTGTTCAACGCCGTGGCCCGCCTGCATGCGCGTTGTGTCGGCGGCTATGCGGTGATCGCGCTCATCCTTGGCGTCGGCGTACTTGCGTTCCGTGATCCGCATGGCATACGTCCGCTCGTCTTTGGCAGGCGCAAGGCGGTCGATGGCGGTGACGAACATGCCGTGGCGTCGGAAAGCGTGGCGCTGGACGCGCTCGGATTCTCTCTCGAGCGCGACGTGCGTCCCGGCGAGGCAGTGTTGATCTCGCCTGACGGCACGTTCGCATCACGCCAGTGTGTGCCGGCACGCGCGCACGCGCCTTGCATCTTCGAGTACGTGTACCTGGCACGCCCGGACTCGATGATCGAGGAGATCTCGGTGCACAAGGCGCGCATGCGGATGGGCGAGAAGCTCGCGCAGAAGATCCTCGCCGAACGCCCCGGCCACGACATCGACGTGGTGATCCCGATTCCGGATACTTCGCGCACCGCGGCGATGGAGCTGGCGCACGCGCTCGGCGTCAAGTATCGCGAAGGCTTCATCAAGAACCGCTACATCGGCCGCACCTTCATCATGCCGGGGCAGAGTGAGCGCATGAAGTCGGTGCGCCGCAAGCTCAATGCCATCCCGCTCGAGTTCCGCAACCGCGTGGTTTTGCTGGTCGATGATTCCATTGTGCGAGGCACGACATCGCAGCAGATCATCCAGATGGCGCGCGATGCCGGCGCCCGCAAGGTGTACTTCGCATCCGCTGCGCCGCCCGTGCGCTACCCCAACGTGTACGGCATCGACATGCCCGCCGCGGAAGAGCTCATCGCCCACGACCGCAGCGAAGCCGAAATCGAGGAACTGCTCGGCTGCGACTGGCTGGTCTACCAGAACCTCGATGACCTGGTCGATGCCGTCGCAGGACCGAAGCGACCGGACCAGCACTTCGACACCTCCTGCTTCTCGGGTGAATACGTCACCGGACTCGCTCCCGGATATCTCGAACGACTGAAGCTGCTGCGCTCCGACGAGGCCAAGAGCGCGCGCCGCAACGAACTCGAGGCCAACCTGGCCACATCGAGAGCGTGAAGCCGCAGGCGCAACTGGGTCGGCACAATCAATTGCGACGCCAGAGCACCGCGTTCCTCTGCTCCCGGACAGGACCGAGAGAGACGGTTCCCGCGAGACAGTGCGATGCAACGGTCCTGCATCCCTGTCCTCCCGGGAGAGGGACTGAGGGAGAGGGTTCGATAGTGCCGCACCCGCCGAAATGCCCATGACCGCGTCCCGCGATGCAGCTGCTGCTGTTCCATGCGTCCACTGCGCGGCCCTTGCGTGCCTCACGACCCGCAAACCTGCGCCGAAGATCGCGCTCGCCGCTGCCCTGCCCGATGCCTGGCGCGACGGGACACTCGCCCCGCGCGCCGATTGCCTGGCATGCGTCGTCGTCGACATTCCCGCTCCGGGCCGCCCGCAGCGCCCCCGGCTGGTGCCCCCACGTGACGTCCCGGCCCGCGGGCTCGGCAGCATCGAGGGCAGGGCGGCGCTCGTCCACGCAATCGCCCACATCGAATTCAACGCGATCAACCTCGCGTGCGACGCGGTGTACCGCTTCCGCGATTTGCCGGCGGGCTACTACGCAGACTGGATCGGCGTCGCTGCCGACGAAGCGCGTCACTTCGGCATGCTGCAGCGGCGACTGGCCGAACTCGGCGGCGGCTATGGCGATCACGACGCGCACGACGGACTGTGGCAAATGGCCGTGGCCACCGCGCAAGACCCGCTTGCCCGCATGGCTTTGGTGCCGCGAGTGCTGGAGGCGCGCGGACTGGACGTCACTCCGGGCATGATCGCGCGGCTTCGAGCCGTGGGCGACCTGGCCACGGTGGACTGCCTGGAAACAATCCTCGCCGAAGAAGTCGCCCACGTGGCTGCCGGGACGCGCTGGTTCCGCTACCTCTGCGCCGACCGCGGCTTCGACGCGGACGCGACCTTCCTTGCCCTCGTCGCCCAGCATGCGCGCGGCGCCGTCCGCGGGCCGTTCAATC
>JBKJSW010000061.1:0-4224 GCA_046595765.1 Ahniellaceae bacterium | reverse complement strand
CTCCGTATTTGCGCACGGCACCCTCGCCCGCGTTGTACGCGGCCGCAACCAGCCGGATATCGCCATTGAAGTGCTTGATCAGCATGGCGAGATGCTTCACGCCGGCGTCGATATTCTGGCCGGCGTCGAACGAATCGGTGACCCCGTACATGGCGGCCGTGGCGGGCATGAGCTGCATCAGGCCCTGCGCCCCCTTGTGCGACAGCGCGCGCGGATTGAAAGCCGACTCGGCGTGGATCAGCGCGCGCACCAGCGCGGCATCGACGCCATTGGCGCGGGCTGCGGCATCGATCTCGCCGAGATACGCGGTGAGGTTGAGGCGCGTGCTGTTCCAGTTGACCTTCGATTTCGGGTCGCAGGCAGGACAGAACACCGCAACAATCGTGTAGGCGCGGCCCCGGCCCGGACTCTGGTCGGTGTAATGCGTGACGCCCACGGCATCCTTGAATTTGTAGATCGCGCGCTGGGTTTTGGCGTTGACCTGCTGGACCGGCTTGCCCGTCCCCCGGTTGTCGCCCGACACGTTGGTGAAGTGCACGACGCCCTTGGCATCGGTGTAACGACGGATGCCACCCCCCGCAACGGCGACCGTGCCGAAAGCGAGCAGCAACAGGCCAGCGGTCAGGCGCACGGCTGAGCTGAAAGAGGGAGCAACGCGGCGTGTCATGACGCAGAGTGTCTGCCACATAAGGAGGTTGGCGCAACTGGTCAGGGCGCATTCATCGACTGCAGTCCCCATGTCGAGTTCCGCGCAGCAGCAGGCGGTACACTGCGAGCCCGCAAACCATTGATTTTGAACGACCACCATGTCCGGCAAGGTATTCATCAAAACCCACGGCTGCCAGATGAACGAGTACGACTCGGCCAAGATGGCGGACGTGCTGGCTGCGGCGCATGGACTCGAACTCACCGCGGACGAGACTGAAGCCGACGTGATCCTGATGAATACGTGTTCGATCCGCGAGCGTGCGCAGGACAAGGTGTTCTCCCAGCTCGGCCGCTGGCGCGAGCTCAAACTCGCGAAACCGTCCCTCATCATCGGCGTCGGTGGATGCGTGGCGAGCCAGGAAGGCGCCGCCCTGGTGGCGCGCGCGCCGTTCGTGGACGTCGTGTTCGGCCCGCAGACGTTGCACCGGCTGCCGGAACTGATCGAGCGCGCACGCCAGGAGAACAGGCCGCAGGTCGACATCAGCTTCCCGACCATCGAGAAGTTCGACCACCTGCCGCCACCGCGCAAGGAAGGGCCAAGCGCATTCGTTTCCATCATGGAAGGTTGCTCGCGCTACTGCACCTTCTGCGTGGTGCCCTACACGCGGGGCGAGGAAGTCTCGCGCCCCCTGCCCGACGTGTTGACCGAGGTCGCGATGCTGGCGTCGCAAGGCGTGCGTGAAGTGAACCTGCTCGGCCAGAACGTCAATTCCTATCGCGGCCCTCTCGACCGCGACGCGGCCTCCGAGGAAAGCGCGGATCTCGCGTTGCTGATCGAGTACGTCGCGCAGATTCCCGGCATCGACCGCATCCGATTCACGACGTCCCACCCGATGGAATTCACCGACCGGCTCGTCGAGGCCTTCGCGCGCGTCCCGCAGCTCGCATCGCACCTGCATTTGCCGGCGCAATCCGGTTCCGATCGCGTGCTCGCGGCGATGAAGCGCGGCCACACCGCGCTCGAGTACAAGGCGCTGATCCGCAGGATCCGCGCGGCGCGGCCCGGCATCTCCATCAGTTCGGATTTCATCGTCGGTTTCCCCGGCGAGAGCGACGCCGAGTTCGAGCAGACCATGCGCCTCATCGAACAGGTCGGATTCGATGATTCGTTTTCGTTCGTCTATTCGCGCCGGCCGGGTACGCCGGCAGCCAGCCTGCCCGATGGCGTCGAGGACATCGAGAAGCACACTCGCCTCAAGCGGCTGCAGGCGAGCATCACGGCACAGGCCGCCGGAATTTCCGCAGCGATGGTCGGCAGCCGCCAGACCGTGCTCGTCGAAGGGCCGTCACGCCGGAACCCGCTCGAGCTCACCGGCCGGACCGAAAACATGCGCTCGGTGAATTTCGTTGGGCCGCCGCGCCTCGTGGGCCAGTTCGTCGAAGTGGAGATCACTGCCGCGCTGGTGCATTCGCTGCGCGGGCGGGTGGTCGCCGCCGGCGAGTCGCAGGCGGCGTAGCGCGTCTGATCCTGTAGAGCGGAGCTTGGTCCGCTGCTCTGCGCGTTCGCACAAACCCCTGCAATGCAGCCGAGCAAGCTCGGCTCTACAAGAGCACGATCCGGATCGTCAGCGTGGCGGCGCTCTGAACACCGGCCTGCCGTCGACGTACGTCGCCTCGACCACCATGGTGCGAAGTTCACGCGGTTCGATGACGAGGGGATCCTGGGCGAGGATGACGAAGTCCGCACGCTTGCCAACGGCGAGGCTGCCGACTTCGGTTTCGGCGAAGCCGGCGTAGGCCGCGTCGAGCGTGAAGCCGCGCAGCGCCTCGTACGCCGTGAGCTTGTCTTCCGGCTTCCATCCACCGGCGGGCTTGTCCGCCGCATCGCTGCGCGTGGCGGCGGCGTAAAGCCCGAGTCGCGGATCGACCGATTCGACGGGGAAATCGGAACCGAGCGCCAGGCGCGCACCACTGTCGCGCAATTTCCGCCAGGCGTACGCGCCCTGGATTCGTTGCGGACCGACGCGGTCTTCAGCCCAGGGCATGTCGCTGGTGGCGTGCGTCGGCTGCACCGACGCGATGACGCCGAGCAGCGCCAGCCGCGGCAGGTCCTCCGGCGCCAGCACCTGTGCGTGCTCGATGCGCCAGCGATGCGCGGGCGTGGCGTCGCCGGCCCACGCGCGTGCATAAGCGTCGAGCACTTCGCGATTGCCGCGATCCCCGATCGCATGCGTGGCGACCTGCACGCCGCAGGCCTTGGCCTTGGCGATGATTGCCGCCAAAGCCGCCGGTTCCGTCAGCAGCAGGCCGCGATTGCCGGGATCGTCGCTGTAGTCGTCGAGTAGTGCGGCGCCGCGGCTGCCCAGTGCGCCGTCGGCGTAGAGCTTGACCGTGCGCATCTGCAGACGCCCGGACTTGTGGCGATACAGCCCGTCGGCGCACAACCATGCCAGCGCCGTGCCGTCTCCGTCCGCCATCGCGGTGATGCGCAGCGGCATCGCGCCACGGTCGGCGAGCCTTTGGTACGCCTGCATCTCCTGCAGCGACACGCCGGCATCGTGCACGCCGGTGAGGCCATGTTCGACCGCGCTCTGCATGCCCAGCACCAGCGCGCGTTCCGTGCCGGCGGCATCGATCGGCGGAACCGCGGACTCGATCAGGTCCATCGCAGCGTCGACGAAGATCCCATTCGCCCGACCCTCGGCGTCACGTTCGATCCTGCCGCCCCCCGGCTGCCAATCGCCGCGTAGATCACGCTGCACCGAACGCAGCGCGGCCGTGTTGGCCCAGCCCGCGTGGCCGTCAACACGCGCCAGCCATACCGGTCGATCGGGAAACGCCGCGTCCAGGTCGGAAGCACTCGGGAAGCGCTTGTTCGACCAGTCGTTCTGGTCCCAGCCCCGGCCCAGAAGCCAGGCGTCGGGCGGCAGATCGCGCGCAAATGCCTGCAGCCGTTGGATGATTTCCTGCTTGCTGCGGGTGCCCGACAGTTCCGCGCGCAGTTGGGAAAACCCGAGACCCGAGACATGTCCGTGCGCGTCGATGAGTCCTGGCACCACGGTGGCGCCGCCGGCGTCGATGCGCTCCGCGTCCGGGTATTGCGCGGCGAGCGCGGACCGGCGGCCGAGCGCGACGATGCGACCGCTGTCGTCGAACACCATGGCCTCGACCTGCGGCCTTGCCCGATCCATCGTGTGGATCGTGGCCGCGCTGAGGAGCGTGGTGCCGGCCGCGGTCGCCGCCTGCATCGTTCCATAGAGGGCCAGCGTCAGCAGAATTGATAGCGTGCGCATCATGCGTCTCTCCTTTCTTCGTGCGCGACTGTGCGGATTCCGTCGGTCCAACGCAAGCCGGGCTCAATCGAGGCGTTTGCGGAAGCTGGCGATGGCCACGAACATCATGACGGCGGTGAAAGCGACCAGCGCCGCAGCTTCTACCCAGAGCTCGGCCAACGTGGCGCCGCGCAACATGATCCCGCGGATCAGCCGGATGAAATGCGTGAGCGGCAGGACTTCCGCGAGCCATTGCATGATCTTCCTGTCCGGCTTCATGTTTCCGTTCGCCGGCATGCCGAAG
>JBKJSW010000288.1:0-5595 GCA_046595765.1 Ahniellaceae bacterium | reverse complement strand
CCCGCCGCTCAAGGTGCCGGCGAGTTGTCGCTGCCGGTCGGCGAAATTGAATTGCGTCACGAGCGCATCGACGCGCAGCGCCGCCGCAGGCCTCGCAATGTCCTGCACCGCGGCGAGGAATTCGAGGTTCTCGCGTACGCTCAAGTCCTCGAACAGCGAGAATCGCTGGGTCATGTAGCCAATGCGCAGGCGCAGCGCTTCCGCCTGCTCGGGAATCTTGAGGCCCAGCACTTCGATGTCACCCGCGCTCGGCGTCAGCAGCCCGCACAGCATGCGGATGGTCGTGGACTTGCCGGAACCGTTCGGGCCCAGGAATCCGTAGACGGAAGCGCGTGGCACCGTCAAGTCCACTCGATCGACCGCGAGCAACGCGCCGAAACGCTTGCTCAGGCCCCGCGTTCGAATCGCGACGTCGGCCGGGGGCGTGGCCATGTCATTGCGGCGTCGGGAATTCGACGCGAACCGGCAACCCGGCCGGCAAGGCAGCCGCGGCAGCGCCGAGTTCTATCTCGGCGAGGTAACTCAGGCGGGCCGCGTCGTCGCCGATCAGCGCGTAGTAGGGCGTGAAGGTCGGTTCGCTGCGAATCGCGCGCACGCGGCCGTCGTAAACCTCCGCACGTCCTGCGACGCTCACGCTCACCTGGTCGCCGACTTTGACGCCGGTCCGCAGCGGCTCGGGAATGTAGACGCGGGCATACGGGGCTGCGCCGACGAGCAACACCGCCAGGGTCGCGCCCACCGGCGCCTGGTCTCCGAGTTTGTAAAGAAGGGCGTCGATGCGACCTGCCCGCGGGGCGACGATGTCGAGCTTGCCGAGCACGATCCCTTGCGCTGCTGCCTGCGCTTCAGCCACGTCCAGTGCCGCGCGAGCTTGCGCGATCGCTTCGACGCGATTGCCGGATTCCAGTCGTGCCAGTGCAGCCTGTGCTCCCCGCACCTCGGCGTCGGCACTTGCCGCCACGGCGCGTGCGCGATCGACTTCGGCCGCGGCCACTAGACGCTTGCGGCCGAGCACTGCGAAGCGGCTGGATTGCGCGCGTGCGTCGCGCGCCTTGGCCTGCAGCGCGGCCAGGCTCGCGCGCGATTGATCGATGTCTTCGCGGCGCGGTCCGGCTTCGAGCTCCAGCAACGCTTCGCGTTGTCGTCGCGCCTGCGCCAAGGCGGCCCCGGCCTCCGCCTCGGAGCGCGCGCGTTCCAGGGTCATGACGCGGGCACCTGCGACCACGCGGTCGCCTTCGCCAACGTCGATCGCGATGATGCGTTCCGCTGCGGGGGCCGGCAGGGTGATGCGATCGAATTCGAGGGTGCCGAGTGCCTGTGGTGCTTCCTCCCGGCATCCGGGAAGCAGTAGCAGGATCGGAACAAGTACCCATCCCGGCAGTGGTTTCATCGGATGCGCTCCTTCATGGCATCGCCATTCCGCGCTCGAGCAACGCCATCGTGTGACGCCGCAAGGGGTCGCCGTCGAGCGATGCCACGTCGTCCATGTCGAATATCCGCCGCCAGATCGGAGCGCCGGCGGCCGGAAACAGGGTCAGACCCACCAGCGACACGACCAGCAGACGCGGATCGAGATCCGGGTTCAACTTGCCCGCGCGCTGTGCAGCTTCAAAGCGCTGCGCGAGGAACAGCGGCAGTTGTGGTGCGATGCGCCCCACCAGGAGTTCGCGCAAGGCGCCGCCTTCGCTCAGCACTTCGCGCACCCACAATGCCGGCAACCACGGGTTGCGCGCCACGAGGTCGCCGATGCCGGACACGAATGACGCGACGACCGCCTGGATGTCGTCGCCTGCCTGCTGCAGGGGCACGCGCAGCTCCGCAAAGATCGGCATCAGTCGTTCCTCGATGACGGCGTTGCGCAATTGCGTGCGGTCGCCGAAGTAGTAGTGCAGCAACGCCGGCGTGACGCTGGCTGCGTGCGCGATCTGGCGCAGCGTCGTGGCCGCGACGCCGTCGCGCACGAAAGATTCGATGGCGGCGTCGAGGATGCGGTTGCGCAGGTCCGCGCTCGGCGCGCGGCTGCTGACGGGGCGTCCGGGCGCACGCTTGCGCGGCTTGGTCGCGACCCGGGGTCGGCGCGGTGCGGAAGGTGGATCAGTGCTCACACAACTATTTAATTGCAGAGTTAATTAAATAGCAAGCCCGGTGAACCGGTTCGGACTGCCAGGAGCGCGACGCAATTGGCGATGCCAGTCGCGCGCGTTACGCTGGCCGCATGACCACTTTCCATCGTGATTTCGTGCTCGAACCCGTCGACATCGAGCGTCTGGCCAACGTGGCGGGACCCTTCGATGCTCACTTGCGTCAGATAGAACTGCGCCTGGGCGTCGAAATCGCCAATCGCGGCAACATCTTTCGTGCCAGCGGGCCGGAACCTGCCGTGACGCGGACGGAAAAACTGCTGCGCGCGCTTTACGCCGAAGCAGGCGAAGCCACGCTCGATGCCCAGGCACTCAACCTCCGCCTGGCCGCCGCGGGCGCCTCGGAAGAAGCACAAGAAGACTTCGCTCCGCAGGAGATGGCGATACGCGTCAAGCGCGGGACGATCCGCGGGCGGGGCGACAACCAGCAGCGATACCTGCATGCGATCGCGCGGCATGACATCAACTTCGGCGTTGGGCCCGCAGGCACCGGCAAGACCTATCTCGCCGTCGCAAGTGCAGTCGAGGCGATCGAAAACCAGACCGTGCAGCGACTGGTACTGACGCGACCCGCGGTGGAAGCCGGCGAACGGCTGGGATTCCTGCCCGGCGATCTCAGCCAGAAGGTCGATCCCTACCTGCGCCCCCTGTACGACGCGCTCTACGAGATGCTCGGCTTCGAAAAGGTGGCCAAGCTCATGGAGCGCAGCGTGATCGAGGTCGCGCCGCTCGCCTTCATGCGCGGACGCACGTTGAACGATGCGTTCGTGATCCTGGACGAGGCGCAGAACACGTCGGTCGAACAGATGAAGATGTTCCTGACTCGGATCGGATACGGATCGCGGGCCGTGGTTACCGGCGACCTGACGCAGACGGATCTGCCCAAGCACCAGCGCTCGGGCCTGAAGCACGCGCTCGATGTCCTGCGCGACGTCGACGGCATCAGCATCACGCGGTTCACGGCGCGCGACGTGGTGCGGCATCCGATCGTGCAGCGCATCGTCGAGGCCTACGAACAGCACGAGGCGGCAGCCGCTGCGGCCGCGGCCAGTCCCGAATGAGTGCACTCCGGACGCCGGCGTGCGCCGTCAGCTACGGCGTGCCCCGAGCCGGCGTACCGGCGGTGGTGAGTTTCGAAAAGTGGTTTGACGCCGCCGTGGTGCAGGCCGCGGCCGGAGATCGACGGGAATGTTCGATACGCGTGGTCGGCGCGGTCGAGGGGCGAGCACTCAACCGGAGCTGGCGCGAACGCGACTACGCGACCAATGTGCTCTCGTTCCCCTCGGCAGCACCGACGGAAGCATCCCGGGATTGGCTGGGCGATATCGTCCTGTGCGCGCCAGTGATCGCTCGCGAAGCCCGCACCCAGCGCAAGCGCACGCGCGACCACTACGCGCACATGACCGTGCACGGGGTCCTGCACCTGCTCGGTTTCGACCACGAACGCGCCACCGATGCGCGGGCCATGGAACGGCTTGAGCGCCGCATCCTCGCGGAACTCGGCATCCTCGACCCCTACCACTAGCGTGGAGGCGTAGCCGCGCGCGCCGTCCGCAAGCCTCGACGAACGGCTTCCGGCCGTGGGGTGCCAGGGAGACTGCCAATCCTTTGCGATACACTCCGGCCGTCTCGCCATCGGCGGCAGTTGCAACGCAATGAATGAGGATGCCCCTGCGACGCCCCCGGCGTCGCGCTCCTGGCTCGACCGTCTCGGCCAGATGCTCGCAGGCGAACCGCGGAACCGGGCCGAGCTGATCGCGGAACTGCGCTCTGCGCAGGCCAACGGATTGCTCAGCGTCGATACCCTCGCGATGATCGAGGGAGCCATGGCCGTTTCCGACAAGGAGGTCGGTGATGTCATGGTGCCGCGCGCGCAGATGGTGGCCGTCGACACGGAGTGGGATTTCGCCAAGGTGCTGCGCATCGTGGTCGAGTCCGGACACTCGCGTTTCCCGGTAACCGGCGAGGATCGCGACGAAGTCGTGGGCATCCTGCTCGCCAAGGACCTGCTGCGCTGTTGCGCCGAAGGCGCGACCGCGCAGGGCTGGCAGCAGCAGCTGCGTCCGGTGGTGATGATTCCCGAGAGCAAGCGCCTCAACGTCCTGCTCAAGGAATTTCGCGCCAGCCGCAACCACATGGCCGTGGTCGTGAACGAATATGGCGGCGTCGCCGGCCTCATTACCATCGAGGACGTACTCGAAGAGATCGTCGGCGAGATCGACGACGAGCACGACGACGACGAAGTGTCGTTCATCCGCTCCCACGCCAGTGGGCGCGCCACCGTGAATGCGCTGACTCCCATCGAGGAATTCAACAAGCATTTCGGCACGCACTTCGACGAGGACGAGACCGACACCATCGGCGGCCTCGTGACTGCGCGCCTCGGCCGGTTGCCGATCGTGGGCGACTCCATGGTCCAGGGCGGCGTGCGCATGACCGTGACCCGCGCCGATCGGCGACGCGTGCAGCAGCTCAAAGTCGATCCGAATGCCGCGGCGTGATCGGCGGCGATTTGAGCCGCTTCTGCAAGTTGCCTGCGTTGCGCTCTGTTCGATCCTCTGCGCTGTTGCTCCCGCGGCGGAACCCCAATCCGGCGGCATGAATACGGCACAGGCGACCCACGTCGACCTGCTCGACGACGTACCGGACACACGGATCGAGGCGGGCCTGCTGACGATCGCGCCGGGTGCGATCTACTGGCAACGCTTCGGCCACAACGCGATCGTCCTCAGGGATCGCGACGAGCCGACGCGGGTGGTGGCGGTCAATTACGGGATCTTCGACTTCGGCGAGAAGAACTTCCTGCTCAACTTCCTGCGCGGCCGCATGTACTACTTCGCCGTCGCGGGCGATCCGCGCGCCGAGATCGAGGACTACGCCGCGTCCGGGCGCGGCATCGTCATGCAATGGCTGGCGCTGCGGCCCGACCAGGTCGGTCTGCTGCGTGCGCGGCTGAAGTCGGACACAAGCCCCGCCAACACGCGCTACCGCTACGACTATTTCACCCGCAATTGCTCCACGCGCGTCCGTGACGCGCTGGACGTCGCGCTCGGCGGCACACTCGAACGCAACGCGAAGGTCCGCTCCCGCGGCTGGACCTACCGTCAGCACTCCCTGCGACTCGCGCGTCCAGACCTGCCTCTCGCACTCGGCATACACCTCGGACTTGCGGGTTACACAGACAAGCCATTGACGCTGTGGGAGGAGGCGTTCGTGCCGCAGCGTCTCGCCGACGCGGTAGCCGAACTGCGCGTCGACGGCCTGCCGGTGGTCGCGAACACGCAACTGATTGCGCGACACCGCATCGGCTTGCCGGGCGCGCAACCGCCGCCATGGCGCTGGGCGTTCGTGTTCACCGGCCTCGCGCTGGCGGCGTTGCTGTGGGCGCTGCAGCGGGCACGCGCGGGCGTCGCGAAAGGTGCCTTCGCGTGGCTGCGTGGTGGCGTGCTGGCGG
>JBKJSW010000199.1:0-6338 GCA_046595765.1 Ahniellaceae bacterium | reverse complement strand
TGCGTCGCCGCGGGCTTGGTCCAGCCCGCAGTGTTGACCAGGAATTTCTGCACGTAGGTGGTGAAGGTGTAGAACGCGAGCGAGCCGCCCATGCCGAGGCCCAGTACGAACAGCAGTTCGCGCGGATAGGCGAGCAACGCGCGCAGCGAACCGCGCCGCTCGGCCAGTGGAATCGCTTCGAAGGACTCGGTTTCGAGGATGCCGCGGCGCAGGAACATCGCGATTACCGCGCACAATGCGCCGATCGCGAATGGGACGCGCCAGCCCCAGTGCTCGAGTTGGGTTTCCGACAAGGTCGACTGCAGCACCAGCAACACGCCGAGCGCGACCAGCTGGCCCGCAATCAGCGTCACGTACTGGAAACTCGCGATGAAGCCGCGGCGTTTGGCGCCCGCAAGCTCGCTCATGTAGGTGGCGGACGCCGCGTATTCGCCGCCTACCGACAGCCCCTGCAGCAGGCGCGCGATCACCAGCAGCACCGGCGCGGCGACGCCGATCGCGGCATACCCCGGCGTCAATGCGATCAGCAGCGAGCCGGCGCACATCATCAGCACCGACAGCGTGAGCGCCGCGCGGCGTCCGTGCCGGTCGGCGTACCAGCCGAGCAGCCACCCGCCGAGCGGACGCATCAGGAAGCCGACGGCGAACACGGCGGCCACGTTGAGCAGTTGCGCCGTGCGATCGCCCTGCGGGAAGAAGCTCTTCGCGAAGTACAGCGCGAACGCGGAATAGACGTACCAGTCGTACCACTCGACGAGGTTGCCGATCGAGCCACCGACGAGCGAGCGCAGGCGACCGGGTGGGGGGTTCGCGACGGGGAGTTTCATCCGGTGATCCTAGCGGTCGCGCCTCACTCGTAGAGCGGAGCTTGCTCCGCTGCGCTTCTTCCAAAGCAGGTCGCCTGTAGAGCGGAGCTTGCTCCGCTGCTCTTCTCCCAAAGTCCGCCAGCCGAGCAAGCTCGGCACTACAACGGCGTGTCGTGCGAGCTCCTGTAGAGCGGAGCTTGCTCCGCTGCGCTTCTCCCAAAGCAGGCCAGCCGAGCAAGCTCGGCACGACAACGGCGTGTTACGCGAGCTTCTGTAGAGCGGAGCTTGCTCCGCTGCTCTTCTCCCCAAAGCCCGCCAGCCGAGCAAGCTCGGCACTACAACAGCGCGTTGCGTCCGCGGCAGTGGCGCATCAGCGCAGTAGCGGACTCGCGGCGAGCGTAGTCGACTCCTTGCCGATGACTTCGCGCGCGGCCTTGCGCAATTCAGGCAGGCCGACGCGATTTTCCTCGCGCAGCAGGCGCACGACATGATCGAGGCGCTTCTTGTTGCCAGTGCGCTTGCGGATTTCGGCGTCCAAGTCCGCAAACAGCAGCACCGCTCGCGCAGTCACCGCGCCGCTGGATTGCGGCGCGCGTAGCGCCTTGATGTTGGCGGAGCGCTTGCGCATGGCGTCGAGCGCGCGGTCATACCGATGGCGCGAGACGGTGCCGGCGCGGCGCATGAATTCGATCGAATAGAACTCGGCGATGCCTTCGGCGATCCAGTCGGCGCCATCGGCGCCGGAGATGCCGGTGATGACGTGTGTCAGTTCGTGCAGCAGAGAACTCGTGCCGTTCTCGCTGATCAGCGGCCGCGCCGAGTGCATCCACAGCGGGCGCGGTCCGCTCAGGCCGCCGCGCCACATCGGATCGCCAGCACCGGCGATCAGGATCTTGCGCGGCAGCCCGCCGAACGCCGTTCCCATTTCGCGCAGGTGCCAGTGCACCATCGCCATGATGTCCATGCGGCGCATGCCCTGCCCCACGGGCGAAGCCACCACCACCGCGGTGCCGTCGATGTTTTCGCGGCGTGTACCGACCTTGCCAGCCACGATCCAGCCGGTGGGCCGGTCGAAACTGCGGCCCGTGCTCGTCACCACCAGGCCGCCACCCGCCTTGCGCGTGGGCAGGTAGGGTGTGTCGACGGCGTTCCAGCCTTTCGGCAACTTGAAGTGCAGTCGCGCGCGTGCGTCGGTGTCGCGGGTCGCGGTGGTGACGGCAGCGGGAAACAGGTTGTCACCCCGCACGATGGCCCAGTTGGCCGTGATCCGCGCGTCGTAGGCACCCGATGGTCGGCGATGGTCGATCAGGTGGAAAAACGAGAGCGCGCCGCCCTTGCGCGGGATCACCCAGAGCACGCGGTCGCCATTGCGGGTGATGCGACCGTCGCCGCGCACGTCGATGTAGCGCGACGAGGGCATGAAGAAGTCGAGGACCTTGAGGCGGCCCTCGTCGGGCAGCGCCGCGAGCGTGACGCGCGCGCCTTGGCGCGCGGGGAGGAACTCCGCGGTGTAGTCGAGGCGGTATTGCCGCTGCGGCGCATCCTGCGCAGCTACATTGCCCGCCATGCCCGCGGCGGCGCTGCACACCAGCATCGCCACCATCAGCGCAACGCGCCATCGTCCCGCCGTTTCCACTCGGTGCATCGTCATCACGCCGATCCCCACCACTGCACGTCACGGCGCAGGAACGCCGCAAATCACGGCGCGCAGCTTACACGGACCCCCGCCAGCGCTCGCAGCGACCCGCTGCGGGAAGCGGAAGGCAACCAGCAGCGCTCGCCAATCAGCGAGGGATGGCGAGCCCGGCAAGCGAGAGTGGCCTGTCGCCGGTGCGGGGCTTCGCTTCGATCAGCGTGTCTGCCGGAAGCGGCGCACCGGTCTCGAGATGCGCCCACGCGCGATCCAGCGCCGCGTAAACGTAGGGCAGCAGCGGCACGTAGCGGGCGCCGTAGTCCGGAAACGCCAGGAACGCGTCGAAGTGCTGCGCGTTGCGTACCTGCCAGAAGCGCACGTCGCGGCCCGCGGCCTTTGCGCTCGCGACGTACGGCGCGCTGGTGAATGCAATCGGCACTAGACCGTCGTCAACGCCGTGCACCACGGTGAGCGGCACGCCCGTGCGCGGCAGTCCCGCACGCGTCGAGTCCACCCCGGTGCGTACGCGCTCGGCATCCGCGCCAGTACCGTCCCATAACGCACGCAAGCAGAGGAGTCCCGGCAACGACGGGTCGGCGCCCACCATTCTCGAATCGACAATGCCCACCGCCGCGCTCGGCGGGATGCCACTGGCATCGCTCCACCAGGCCGCACGCTCAATCGGCGACGCGGCTCTCGCGCTGAAATCGGCATTCTGCGCGGCGAACGCGTAGCCACAGGGATGTTCGCCAGCGCCAAAGCGGCCATACGCCGAGGCGTAGGTCACCGCGACCGCACGCCAAAGGTCGAAACCCACCGACACCGCGCCGGCGCGCAGGGCCGCATCGGTCCAGCCTCCCGCGCGCAGCGTGTCGTAGGCAGAGCGCGCCTGCGCCGTCGCGTCGGCACCCTCGACGAGCCCTGCCGACTTGAGTGACGCGCAGCGCAAGGCCCACAGTGGCGCCGACTGCGCCGCGATCGGTGGCTGCGGCAGATTGTCGAGGTGCAGCATCGCGCACGGCATGAACAGCGCGGCCTCGGTCATGTAGTCGTAAGGCGGACGCGCGCCTCGCGCACTGACGTTGGGTTCGCCCACGACGGCGGCATGGAACCGGACGCCGTCCACGTCATCACCTTCCTCAAGCGCGCGCAGCACCGCGCCACCGCCATTGGAGATACCCACCGCAATCACGCGCGTGTTGTCGAACGTGAAAGGGGCGGATTGCGGAAACGCCTCGCCGAGCGCGTGCAGGCCGAACCGCGCAGCCTGGCGCACGTGCCTGCCCCAGTCCGCTTCGGGGTTGTCGCGCGAATGCGCGTGCTTGATCGCGACACCCGCGCTGCCGCTGTCGGGCGCAAACGACGACGCCTCCGCGCGCGCGCCCGGCGTGCCGTCCGCGCGCGTGCCGATGTCCGCAGCGAGATCAAACCAGTCGGAGCCGGCGCCTTTGTCGGTGTGTACGACGGCGCAGCCTTTGGGCAGGCCCCAGGCGCTCGCGACGGCGATCGCGCCATAGACGCCACGCGAACCCGATGCGGCGGTAACCACGAGGCAAGGCGTGTCGCGAGAAAAGGCGTCCGGAACCTGCGTCATCACGCGATGCGGATGCCGCGCACCGGGCACGGTCGCCAGCGCGTGGAATTCCCGGCCTGGAACCGGGGCCATGCTCCCGTACCAGGTCCCGTAGCCGCCGGTCGCCGTCAGGTCCGCGATGCCGCGCCAGTTGCTCCAGATCGCGCGGCGCCGGAGCTCAGACGCAGTCGGACGCTCGGCATCCGCGAACGCAGGCGGCACCATCGCTTGCAGGCCGGCAAGTCCCAGTCCGGCCGTGAGGAGGTCGTCCGGGCCGCGGTGTTCGCTCTGTCGTTCGGCGGAAAACATCGGTGGTGATGGCTCGTCGGATTGCACTGGAGTATGCGTGCAGGCCAGCAGCGCGCACGCGGGCAACAGCAACGGCAGCAGTCTCTTCATCGCGGCACGCTAGCAAGCCGGCTGCCTGCGCGCATCGTACTTTCGTACCACGGCCGGGTGGCGATGGGCTGATAGGCTTCCACCCATGAGCCAGGAAACTTCACGCTGCATCCTCGTCACCGGCGCCGGCAGCGGCATCGGCGCCGGTATCGCCACCGAACTCGCCCACGCGGGCCATCACCTGGTGGTGACCGATGTCGCGGCGGACGCCGCCGAGCGCGTGGCCGCCACAATCCGCGCCACCGGGAGCACAGCCGAAGCGCACGTGCTCGACGTCACTTCCGACGCCAGCGTCGCCGCGTGCCTGGCCGCCGTATCGCGCCCGGTCGATGTGCTCGTCAACAACGCCGGCCTGCAGCATGTGGCGCCCCTCGTCGATTTCCCGATGGAGAAATGGGACTTCCTCATGCAGGTGATGCTGGTAGGCGTGGCGCGCCTCACGCGCGCGCTGCTGCCGGGCATGCGTGAGCGTGGCTTCGGGCGCGTGATCAACATCGGCTCGATCCATTCACTGGTCGCGAGCCCGTACAAGAGCGCCTACGTCGCCGCCAAGCACGGCCTGCTCGGGCTTTCGAAGGTCGTCGCGCTCGAAACCAGCGATGTCGACATCACCATCAACACGATCTGCCCGACCTACGTGAAGACGCCGCTGGTCGACAAGCAGATCGCCGACCAGGCGCGCACGCGCGGCATCTCCGAAGCCGCGGTGGTTTCGGAGGTGATGCTGAAGCCCATGCCCAAGGGCGTGTTCATCGAGTTCGACGAATTGGCGGGCATCACCGCGTTCCTCATGTCGCGCGCCGCGCGCAACATCACCGGCCACACCATTGACGTGGACGGCGGCTGGACCGTCCAGTAGTTCTCCTGCCTGCCATCCCGGCGAATGTAGAAACTTCGAGGCTTCTGCCTGCTGCATACGTGCAACTCAACGCCATGCCCACCCTCCTGATCGCCGACGACCACCCGCTGTTCCGCGCCGCGCTGCGCGGCGCGGCGGTGGGCGCGGTCGAGGAGGTCGAGGTCCGCGAAGCCGATTCGCTCGAAGGTGTGCTCGCCGCGCTCGAGGCCGAACCCGCGATCGACCTCGTGCTGCTCGACCTGCATATGCCGGGCAACCACGGGCTCGCAGGACTCGCCGCGATTCGCGCGCAGTTCCCGGCGGTCGCGGTGGTGCTAGTGTCCGCCAATGAGGATCCGCAGATCGTGCGGCGTGCGCTCGATCACGGTGCCGCCGGCTACATCCCGAAGAGCGCCGGGCTCGACGAGCTGCGCGGCGCGATTCGCGCGGTACTCGCCTGCGAGCAGTGGCTGCCACCCGCGATGCGCGCAGCGGTGACGCGGTCGCCATCGTCGCCGGCCGACGCCAACCTCGCCGCGCGCCTCGCCAGCCTCACGCCGCAGCAGTTCCGCGTGCTGGTGCTGGTCGCCGAGGGCCTCCTCAACAAGCAGATCGCCGACCGCCTTGACGTGCAGGAGCGCACGGTAAAAGCGCACCTGACCTCGATCTTCGAGAAGCTCGGCGCGCGCAACCGCACGCAGGCGAGCGTCATCCTGCGCGAGCTCGAGATCACCGATCCCGCGCGGCAGGTCTAGCGGCGCAGGTTCATGGTTTTTTCCCACACCAGGATCCATCACGTCGATCTCGTGGTGACATCCCGCAATCCCGGCGCGCCGAATAGTGTCGCAAGCAACAGCATCCTCTGCGGTTCTGAGGCCGGCACGCCCGCGCTGGCGGAGAATAGGAACGCTTCCCGGTTGATGAGGTTGACCGGCGAAGATTCAGGACCGTTGAAGAAACACTGACGAAAATGGTGCAGACGCCTTTCCGGGAGAACGCATGGTGAGCAAGAACACGATTTCCCTCTGGTACGACGGTACCGCGCTGGACGCGGCCACGTTCTACGCCGCAACATTTCCCGACAGCAGC
>JBKJSW010000170.1:0-2809 GCA_046595765.1 Ahniellaceae bacterium | reverse complement strand
AACTCGGCCTCAAGGTCGCCTGCGTCGATGCCTTCGTCGGCAAGGACGGCAAGCCCGCGCTCGGCGGCACCTGCCTCAACGTCGGCTGCATCCCTTCGAAGGCGCTGCTCGACTCCTCGAAGCAATTCCACAACCTCGCACAATTTCGGCGTCCATGGCATCACCGCGCAGCAACCGTCGATCGACGTCGCCGTGATGGTGGAACGCAAGGACAAGATCGTGCGCCAGTTCACGGGCGGCATCGCGTCGTTGTTCAAGGCCAACAAGGTCACTCCGATTGCAGGCTTCGCCACCCTGAAACCGGATCGCGCGGTCGACGTGAAGCAGGCCGATGGGTCGGCGCTGCAATTGACCGCCACCAATGTGATCCTCGCACCCGGCTCGGTGCCGATCGAACTGCCGTTCGCGAAGTTCGACGGCGTCCGCATCGTCGACAACGCGGGTGCGCTCGACTTCGCAGCGACGCCCGCGCGACTCGGCGTGATCGGCGCGGGCGTCATTGGCCTCGAGCTCGGCAGCGTGTGGAAACGACTCGGCAGTGAAGTGACCATCCTCGAAGCATTGCCCGAGTTCCTCGCTGCCGCGGACGCGGACATCGCCAAGGCCGCGGCCCGCGAGTTCAAGAAACAGGGCCTCGACATCAAGCTCGGCGCCAAGGTCACGCGCGCGGAGGTCAAGTCCGACGGTGTCCACCTCGGCTACACCGACGGCCAGGGCGAACAGACACTGGTGGTCGACAAGTTGCTGGTCGCCGTCGGCAGACGCGCGGCGACCCGCGGCCTCCTCGCCGACGGTACCGGCGTGCAGCTCGACGAGCGAGGACGCGTGGTGGTCGACGAGCACTGCCACACGGGCGTCGATGGCGTGTGGGCGATTGGCGACTGCGTGCGCGGCCCCATGCTCGCGCACAAAGGTTCGGAAGAAGGCATCGCCGTGGCCGAGCTCATTGCCGGTCTGCCGGGCCACGTCAACCTCGACACCGTTCCGTGGGTGATCTACACCGAACCGGAAATCGCCTGGGTCGGCAAGACCGAAGCCGAGTGCAAGGCCGCCAACATCGCGGTGCGCACGGGCAGCTTTCCGTTCGCCGCGGTCGGACGCGCGGTCGCGATGAACGAAACGGCCGGCATGGTCAAGGTGATCGCGGACGCGACCACCGATCGACTGCTGGGCGTGCACATCGTCGGCGCATCCGCCTCCGAACTCATCCACGAGGCCGTGGTGGCGATGGAGTTCAAGGGTTCGGCCGAAGACCTTGCACGCATTTGCCATGCGCACCCGAGCCTCAGCGAGGCCGTGCATGAAGCCGCCCTCGCCGTCGACAAGCGCGCGATCCACAAGGCCAATTGAGATCGCGTGGCCGTGAATCTCCAGTTCCTGCTGAAGCTCGTCATCACGGTGGTCGTCGTGCTGGTCGCCTCCGCCATGGCGAAACGCAGCGGCTGGGTGGGTGCACTCATTGCCTCTCTGCCGCTGACGTCGGTGCTGGTACTCACATGGCTGTACTTCGATACGCGCGATGCCGGGCGGGTGGCTGACCTGTCGATGGGAATCCTGTGGTTCGTACTGGGCAGCCTGCCGTTTTTCCCGGTACTCGCAGTTTCCTTGCGGCAGGGTTGGAACCTCGGCGTGGCCTTCGCGGCCGCAGCTGCGGCCGGTTTCGTGGGAGTGGCGTGCGTGCAGTGGCTCGTGGCGCGGGTTGCGCAATGAAATCGGTGTGCGTGTATTGCGGTTCCAACGCCGGCGCGCGGCCTGCCTACGCGCAGCGCGCAACGGCCTTCGGCGAACTGCTGGCGCGTGAGCACCTCACACTGGTGTATGGCGGCGGCAATGTCGGCCTCATGGGCATCATCGCCGACGCGGCGCTCGCCGCAGGTGGCGAGGTCATTGGCGTCATTCCACAGCAGCTCGTCGAGTGGGAAGTGGCGCATCGCGGACTGACGCGACTCGAGATCGTCGCCAACATGCACGAGCGCAAGGCGCGCATGTTCGACCTGTCGGATGCGTTCGTCGCCTTGCCCGGTGGTTTCGGCACCCTCGACGAAATGTTCGAGATGCTCACCTGGCGCCAGCTCGGCCTTGGCGACAAGCCCTGCGGCTTCCTCGATGTCGACGGTTTTTTCGAACCACTCGTCGCCCAGCTCGATCGCATGGTCGACGAGCGATTCCTGCACGCCGAACAGCGTCGCGACCTCTGGCATGGCGAGGACGCTGCGGCCCTGCTCGCGTGGATGCGCGCCTACCGGCCCGCGCAGGCCTCGAAACGGCTGGACGAGAGGCGTCGCTCCGAAATGCGCTGAGGCTGGTCGTCAGCCGCTTTCCGTAGAGCGGAGCTATGCTCCGCTGGAACTTGCGGCAGGCTTCAGCCGAGCACAGCTCGGCTCTACAAAAACCCTTACAGGCAATGCGAATACTCGAATGATCGCCCTCGACCAGCCATTCCGCGCTTTCCGCATCCACAGCAGCAACGACGGTCGCGATGTCGCTGCCGGCCATCGTGCGGGCGTCGAGTCGATCGCGCTGGATGACCTTGGGCCCGGCGAAGTCGTGATCAAAACAGCGTTTTCGTCGGTCAACTACAAGGACGCCCTGGCGGGCACCGGCAGCGGCCAGATCCTCCGCAAGTTTCCGCTGGTCGGAGGCATCGACGTCGCGGGGCACGTGGTCGCTTCCAGCGATTCCGCGTTTCGCGAGGGCGACGCGGTACTGGCCACGGGCAGCGGGCTGTCGGAAACGCGCGACGGAGGCTACGCGGAGTACGCGCGCCTGCCCGCGCGCTGGACGATCCCGTTGCCGAAGGGCCTCGACC
>JBKJSW010000140.1:0-2995 GCA_046595765.1 Ahniellaceae bacterium | reverse complement strand
CGCCAAACCAAGGATCCGAGTGCAACTGACTGTTCCGAATGCGACGACCATGATCGGCACCATGACGATGCGGAACAGGGTCAACGCATTCGGAACAGTCAGTTGCACTCGGATCCTTGGTTTGGCGATGCCGTACGTGGGCGATGCAACGGACCTGCAAGCGCGGTCCGCGGGCCCATTGTCACGTCATTCGTGCAGGACTGCATAGATGCGCTCGGCCAGTTCGCGGTGGATGCCGCGGACCGTCAGTAATTCCTCGACCCCCGCGCGCTCGAGGCCAGCCCAGCCGCCAAAGTGTTTCAGAAGGGCCGCACGGCGCTTGCTGCCTACTCCGGGAATTTCCTCAAGCGAACTGGTTTCGCGCTTCTTCGCCCGCCTGGCGCGATGTCCGGTAATCGCAAAGCGATGGGCCTCGTCACGAATTGCCTGGATCATGAGCAGGCCCGCGTTGCCGCTGCCCGGGTGGCGAACGGTGCCGTCCGCGAAGACGATCTCTTCTTCCCCTGCCCTGCGCTCGGCGCCCTTGGCGACGCCGACCACCGTTACGCCTTCGATCAGCAACTCGCGCAACACCGTGACGGCGCGGCCGACCTGCCCTGCGCCGCCGTCGATCAGCAGTACCTCCGGTGCAACGAACTCGCCGCTGGCAACGCGCCGGTACCGACGCTCCAGCGCCTGTTGCATGGCCGCATAGTCGTCACCGCCGACCACGCCCGTAATGTTGAATCGACGGTACGCCTGGCGTTCGGCGCCTTCCGCACCGAATACCACGCAGGACGCCACCGTCGCCTCACCCATCGTGTGTGAGACATCGAAACACTCGATGCGCGCCAGTGCGGCCACGCCGAGCAATTCCTGCAATGCCGCCCACCGCGCGGCCTGCGTCTGGCGCGATGTCAGCTCGATCGCCAGCGAGAGTTCCGCGTTGCGTACGGCCATGCGTTGCAGACCAGCGCGTTCGCCGCGCACCCTCGAACGGATCTCCACTTTGTAGCCGGCCTGGGCCGACAGCGCCGCCGCGATCATTTCGCCCTCCTCAAGCGGCTCGTTGGCGATCAGCAGCGATGGCGGCGGATGGTCGAGGTAGTACTGGGTGACAAACGCCTCCAGCACCGATGCGACCGATGACCCCGCGGGTGTCCGCGGGAAGTGACTGCGGCTGCCGAGACTGATGCCGTTGCGGAAGAACAGCACGTGCACGCACGCGACGCCTGCCTGCACCACCCCGCCGATGACATCCGTGTTGCGCTCGGAATGATTGACATGGTGCCGTGCCTGCACCTTGCCAAGCCGCTGGATCTGGTCGCGCAGGCCCGCGGCGCGCTCGAAATCGAGATCACCGGCCGCGCGCTCCATGGCGGCGCCGAGTTCGTCGATCAGTTCGTTGCTTCGGCCTTCGTAGAACATCTCCGCATGGCGTACGTCCTGCGCGTACGACTGCGGATCGACGAGGCCCACGCACGGCGCGCTGCAACGCCCGATCTGGTGCTGGAGGCAGGGTCGCGAACGATTGCGGAACACGCTGTCTTCGCAGGACCGCAGGCGGAAGGTGCGCAGGATGGCGTCGATGCTCTCGCGCACCGCGGCGGCGCTCGGGAAGGGGCCGAAGTACCGTCCCTGCAGGTTCTTCGCCCCGCGGTGGAAGCCGATACGCGGATAGGACTCCCCCACCGAGATGAAGGCATAGGGATAGCTTTTGGCGTCGCGCAGCATCACGTTGTAACGCGGTTTGAGCGACTTGATCAGCTCGTTCTCGAGCAGCAGCGCCTCGCTCTCGGTGCGGGTGGCGGTGACTTCGATCGCGGTGATCTGCGCGACCATGCTGGCAAGACGCGGTTCCAGTTGCGGCCGTGCGAAGTAGCTGCCCACGCGCTTGCGCAGGTCGCGCGCCTTACCGACGTAAAGGATGCCTCCGTCGACGCCCAGCATGCGGTAGACGCCGGCGACACCGGGTAGGCGCGCCGCCACTTCGCGCCCGTCGAAAGACTCGGTCGTGGTCGACGCAACGATTGGCTCGGTGCCTGCCGACAATCGGCTGCTGTAGGGAGCCCTAGGCATTGCCGTCGAGCAGCAGGCGTTCCACCCGTTCCAGGTCCGCGGGCGTATCCACTCCCGCCGGGAACGGCTCCGGTGCGAGGCCTACCGCAATCGTGAAGCCATGCTCCAGTGCGCGCAATTGCTCGAGGGACTCGGCCGTCTCGAGCGGCGTGGGCGGCAGTTGCGCCAGCGTGCGCAGAAAGCCGGCGCGGTATGCGTAAATTCCGATGTGCCGCAGGTAGACGTGCGTTGGCGGCAAATCCTGTCGACCGTCAGCCCATGCGTCGCGCGCCCACGGCAGCGGTGCGCGTGAAAACAGGAGCGCCTCGCCACGCAGGTTGCGCACGACCTTGACGGCGCTGGCCGCGAAAACCTCCGTGCTCTCGACGATTGGAATCGCAAGCGTCGCCATCGGCGCCGCCGACGCCTGCAGCGTTGCCACCACGGCATGGATGCCGGAGGCTGGCGCCAGCGGCTCGTCGCCCTGCAGGTTGACAACAATGGTCTCGTCCTGCCACCCGAGCAACTGCGCGACTTCAGCCAGGCGGTCGCTGCCGGAGCGATGCGAGACGTCCGTCATGACGGCGCGCGCACCCGCACCACGCGCGACGGCAGCGATTTCTGCATCGTCGGTGGCGACCACGACCTGCGCTGCGCCCGTCACCCGCGCGCGCTCGATGACATGCACGATCAGGGGGCGCCCGGCCAGCAGGCGCAAGGGCTTGTCCGGCAATCGCGTCGAGGCGCGCCGCGCCGGAATGCCGATGACGAAATCGCGAGGGGAAGTCATGCGCAGGCACCGGATTCAGCACGCAACGCGCACAGCCGTCGATGCAGCGCGTCCGCGAACGACTGCGGCAACTGCGCTTCGACCGGCACGACCCACACGTTGGGCAGGATCAGGTCGGCGCACTTCACCGCATCCTTCTCGGTGGTCAGCACGGGTAGCTCATCGTTG
>JBKJSW010000398.1:0-3636 GCA_046595765.1 Ahniellaceae bacterium | reverse complement strand
TGCAAAAGTGCGACTACGACGTCGAGAAGGCGCAGTCGGGCATCGTCTACATCGACGAGATCGACAAGATTTCGCGCAAGTCGGAGAACCCGTCGATCACCCGGGACGTGTCGGGCGAAGGCGTGCAGCAGGCACTGCTCAAGCTGATCGAGGGTACCGTCGCTTCGGTGCCCCCGCAGGGCGGGCGCAAGCATCCGCAGCAGGAATTCCTTCAGGTTGACACGCGCAACATGTTGTTCATTTGCGGCGGCGCGTTCGCCGGGCTGGACAAGATCGTGCAGCAGCGCAGCACCGAGGCAGGCGGTATCGGTTTCGGCGCAAAGGTCAAGAGCTCGGAACGCAAGGCCGACGTCAGCAAGCTGCTGTTCGAAGTGGAGCCGGAGGACCTGATCAAGTTCGGGCTGATCCCGGAGTTCGTTGGCCGCCTCCCGGTGGTTGCGACGCTGGAGGAACTCAACGAGGAAGCGCTGGTCAAGATACTGACTGAGCCGAAAAACGCGATCACCAAGCAGTTCAAGAAGCTGTTTGACATGGAGGGCGTGGAGTTGGAAGTGCGACACGACGCCCTGCTGGCCATCGCCCGCAAGGCGCTCAAGCGCAAGACCGGCGCGCGAGGTCTGCGGACCATCATGGAATCCGTGCTTCTGGACACCATGTATGACCTGCCCTCGCTTGAGAATGTTTCCAAGGTCGTGGTCGACGAATCGGTCATCAACCATCAGACCGAACCCTACCTGATCTACAGCAACACTCCCGTGGCAGCGCCGAGGGCGGCGTCCGGGGAGTAGCACCGCCGGTTCGCTCCTTTCTTCAACGGGCCGGTCATCCGGCCCGTTTGTTTTTGTCACAATCGATTCCACGCTTATGGTTGCACGGGCATTGCCCACTGGAGAGATTCATGGAAAGCCAGACCTCGGTCCGCATCAACCTTCCGGTCCTGCCGCTGCGCGACGTTGTGGTCTATCCGCACATGGTGATCCCGCTGTTCGTTGGCCGCGATCGTTCGATCAAGGCGCTCGATATCGCGATGGCCGCAGACAAGCAGATACTGCTGGTCGCGCAGAAAAGCCCCGATGTGGACGATCCCGGCCAGGCGGACCTGTATCCGGTAGGCACGCTTGCTACCGTTCTCCAGTTGCTGAAGCTGCCTGACGGGACGATCAAGGTTCTGGTGGAAGGTGTTTCCCGTGTCGCCATCGATGGGTACGGCGACACTGACGGCGCGCTCACCGGAACCGGCCTTACGCTTGAATCGAACCATGAGCGCGACGAGCGCGAGATGGGGGTGACGCTGAGCTCCCTGATGGGACTGTTCGAACAGTACGGCAAGACCAACCGCAAACTTCCGCCCGAATTGCTGACCACGCTGGCCGGCATCGAGGATCCGGGTCGCGTGGCAGATACCATCGCCGCGCATCTGGGAGCCCGATTGGCTGACAAGCAGCGTTTGCTCGAGACCCTCGAAGTGGGTCAGCGCCTGGAAGTCCTGATCGGCCTGGTCGACGGCGAGATCGACGTGCAGCAGATCGAGAAGCGCATTCGTGGCCGCGTCAAATCGCAGATGGAGCGCAGCCAGCGCGAGTACTACCTTAACGAACAGATGAAGGCGATCCAGAAAGAACTCGGCGACCTGGACGAAGCGCCGAACGAGGTCGAGGAGTTGGCGAAGAAGATAGCAGCCGCGGGCATGCCCAAGCCGGTTGAAGCCAAGGCCAAGGCCGAGCTGGCCAAACTCAAGCAGATGTCTCCAATGTCGGCCGAAGCGACGGTGGTGCGAAATTACCTCGACTGGCTGATCGGCGTTCCGTGGAAGAAGCGCACCAAGGTGCGCAAAGACCTGAAGGCTGCCGGTCAAGTACTCGATGCCGATCACTACGGACTGGAGAAGGTAAAGGACCGCATCCTGGAATATCTTGCGGTGCAGACGCGCGTGAAGCAGATGAAAGGCGCGATCCTGTGCCTGGTCGGGCCGCCCGGGGTCGGCAAGACATCGCTCGGCCAGAGCATCGCCAAGGCGACCAATCGCAAGTTCATCCGCATGTCGCTGGGTGGCGTGCGCGACGAGGCGGAAATCCGCGGCCATCGCCGGACCTACATCGGCTCGATGCCGGGCAGGATCGTGCAGAACCTGACCAAGGTTGGCAGCAAGAACGCCCTGTTCATGCTCGATGAAATCGACAAGATGAGCATGGATTTCCGAGGCGATCCCTCGTCGGCACTGCTGGAAGTCCTCGATCCCGAGCAGAATCACAGCTTCAACGACCACTACCTGGAAGTGGACCTGGATCTTTCGGAGATCATGTTCGTTGCCACTGCCAATTCGTTCAACATTCCCGGTCCGCTGCTGGATCGCATGGAAGTGATCCGGATTCCCGGGTACACGGAAGAGGAAAAGCTCAAGATCGCCGAGCGCTACTTGATGTCCAAGCAGTTCAAGGCCAACGGGCTGAAGGAAGCTGAGCTGAAGATCCAGGAATCGGCACTGCGCGACATCATCCGCTACTACACGCGGGAATCGGGCGTGCGCAACCTGGAACGCGAGATCGCCAAGATCGCGCGCAAGGTGGTCAAGGAGATCGCGTTGGCGGGTCCGCGTGTCGCCAGGAAGGGCGCCAAGGCCGCCGCGATCCTGCAGGTGACATCGAAGAACCTGGACAAGTACCTGGGCGTAAGGCGCTACGATTTTGGTCGCGCAGAAGCCGAGGACGAAGTTGGCCTGGTGACCGGACTGGCCTGGACCGAGATGGGCGGAGACCTGCTGCAGATCGAGGCTTCCGTGATGCCGGGCAAGGGACAATTGATCCTGACCGGCCAGCTTGGCGACGTGATGCAGGAATCGGTCAAGGCCGCGCACACCGTGGTGCGCTCGCGCAGCGAACGCCTCGGACTGGATTCGGAGTTCCACCAGAAGTTTGACGTGCACGTGCATGTGCCCGAAGGGGCGACGCCCAAGGATGGACCAAGCGCAGGCGTAGCCATGGTGACCGCGCTGGTCTCGATCCTTTCCGGGGTGGCCATCCGCTCGGATGTCGCGATGACCGGCGAGATCACGTTGCGGGGTCGCGTCCTGCCCATTGGCGGCCTGAAGGAAAAGCTGCTGGCCGCGTTGCGGGGCGGCATCCGCACGGTGATCATTCCCGAGGAAAACCGCAAGGATCTTGCAGACATCCCCAAGAACGTCACGCAAGGCCTTGAGATCATTCCGGTGAAGTGGATCGACCAGGTCCTTGATATTGCCCTGGTCCGCCCGATCATTCCGCAATCGGGTGGCGTACCGACGCCGGTCGAAGCGGTCGAGGACGCCAGCGAGCACAAGCATGAACCGGCGAGAGCGCACTGAGAGTTGCAGCAAGAAATAGTGCTCAAGACCGCGAATCAGCTGCCTTTCGGCTTGCGCGGGCAAAACCCCGCTGGTATAAATCTGTAACCCGTTGACGCGGCTTCGCGTCACGGCACAGGAGGATCGGATCGACGGCAAACGCCGGACTTGATCCGCTTTACGAACCGCGGGGTTTTGCCCGCGCAAGCCGAAAGGCAGCAGATGCGCGGTCTTGAGCTGTATCTCATGCAACAACTCTCAATGCGCTCTTGCCGGTTCATGCTTGTGCTCGCTGGCGTCCTCGACCGATTCAACCG
>JBKJSW010000380.1:0-3741 GCA_046595765.1 Ahniellaceae bacterium | reverse complement strand
CGAAACCGAGATTGCCGTGCAGAGCGGCCAGACGGTGATGCTGGGCGGACTCATCAGCGATGAGGCGGATCGTTTCAAGGGCGGCGTGCCGCTGCTTTCCCAGATTCCGATCATCGGCGGCCTGTTCGGCAGCACCAACCGCAACCGCGTGCGTCAGGAACTGATCGTGCTGATCACTCCGACCGTGATCGGCAGCGCACAGGAAGGCGAGGACCTCACCCGCGAATACCGCGAACGCTTCCGCCAGCTGAAACCCCTGTCCGACCAGGTCGAGGCCGAGCGCGTGCGCGCTGCGGAACGTGCGGAGCAGGCGCGCGATGCCAGGGCCGAACCGGTCCGGTAATGCATACCGTCACCTCAATACCCAGAACCCTCAGGAAACCACGCATGCACGCAGTTCATTGTTCACCCTGGGCGTTGGCCCTGGCCGCCACCCTTGCGGTCGCGGGTTGCGCCAGCACAGGCGGCGCCGATGCGTCCAAGCAGGCGAACCGCCCGATGGCCGGCGAGTCAACCGCGCCGGTCGCTGCACCTGCCGACGCCGCCCCCGGACCCGGCGCAGCGCAGGACACCGACAATTCCCCGATGGTGCGTCCGGGAAAGGACCCGGCCATTGCCGGCAGTGGTGTCGATATCCACGCGATGCCGCCCGGCTTCGAGCGTTTGCCCGCCGGTCTCGAGGAACGCGTCGAGCAGCGCTGGAAGCTGCTGATCGCCGGCGATGGCGAAAAAGCCTACGATTACCTGACGGCGGGCGTTCGTTCTTCCGTGAAGCGGAACACTTACGCGACCGACATGCGCTCGCGTCCGGTAAGATGGGTGTCGGCGGACGCCCTCGACGGGCAATGTGAACCCACGACCTGTGCCGCGCGGGTGTTGATGACGATCAAGTTCTCGATGCAGTCGACCGGCGTCAAGGAAATGCAGACCCAGTCGGCCATCACCGAGCGCTGGATCAAGGTCGAGAATGAATGGTTCCACATCCCGGACCAGTATCTCGAAGGTTTCGCCAAATAGTCCTCGTAAATAAGCATTGCGCGCGACAAAACATTCGCTTAACATCCGCAACGCTCGACTTACCCTGCCGCAGTAGCCGTCATCGATCGGCGCCGCGGTTCGGGGTCAGGTGGTATGCAACAAGCCCTGTAAGACCTAATTAGGAGTGTTCCAGATGAAAAGAAATAGCTTGGCGACTGCCACGCTGGCCGGCCTGATGGGCGCGGCGGGCCTGGCGATGACCGCGCAGGCGGTCAACCTGAACCCCGATGGCTTGGGTCAGGTCCTGATCTATCCGTACTACACGGTCAACAAGAACAACTCGACCGCGATCTCGGTGGTCAACACCACCAGCCGCGTCAAGGCCGTGAAGGTACGTTTCCTCGAAGGCGCCAACTCGAAGGAAGTCCTCGACTTTAACCTGTACCTGTCGCCGTTCGACGTCTGGACCGCCGCAGTGTTCGCAACCGACGGCGCAACCGGCACCGGCGCGGGCAACTTCCGCACCACCGATACCTCGTGCCTGGTTCCGGACATCCGCAACATCGTGCAGCCGTTCCTGCCGTTCGCCTACACGGGTGCGTTCCAGGACTTCCCGAGCACCAGCGTCAACGCCGCGTTCCTCGGCTCGCTGAATCGTACGCGCGAAGGCCATATCGAGATGATCGAGATGGGTGAAGTGCGTCCGGGTACCGGCCTCACCAACCTGGCCGAAGAAGCCACGCACGTGAACGGCGTTCCCGCCAACTGCGGCGCGCTGGTCACCTCGTGGACCAACGGTTCGGGCGGCTGGTCCGCCACGCCGGCAGCGATCGACGGCCCGACCGGCGGTCTGTTCGGCAACGGCTTCATCATCGACGTCGGCAACGGCACGATGCACAACTACGCTGCCGAGGCCGTTGCTGGCTTCTACACCGTGGGTGACGGCTTGCTCCACAGCAACCCGGGTTCGGTCTTCCCGGACCTGCGCCAGGCCCGTACGGGTGGCACTGCTGCAGCCCCGATCGCCGATTCGTTCGTGTTCGTGGGTGGTGGTGCGCAGATCCAGCAGGAAACGTTCCTGTCGGGTACCGCCCAGCCGCCGAACGCCGTGTCCCTGGTGTTCATGCATGACGCGATCTTCAACGAGTACAACACCGAAACCAACCTCGGTGCGTCGTCGGAGTGGCTCATCACCTTCCCGACCAAGCGCTACTACGTTGACGTGTCGACGTTCCCGCTCGTCATTCCTCCGTTCACCAATCCGTTCCGTGACAACGGTTCGTCTTGCGAAGAGTTCGGCATCAACTACTACGACCGCGAAGAGCGTACCCCGGGCATCACCGTCGGTGGTCCGATCATCTCGCCGCCGCCGCCGGATCCGGAAGTCGTCAACGCATCGCTGTGCTGGGAATCGAACGTGTTCACGTTCAACCAGACCGCCGTTGCCAACGCGACCTCGCTGGCCAGCCAGTCGTCGGGCATCTTCGGTTCGCGCTATGCCACCAACCTGTTCACGCTCACCAGTGGCGATCCGGGCATCACCACCCGTTTCCAGGCCGGCTGGATGCGCATGGGCTTCGACAATGGTGGACTTGCTCCCCAGCACGTCCTGACCGCGCCGAGCGGCCGTCGTTACGTGGGTCTGCCGGCCATCGGTTTCTGGTCGACGAACTTCGTCAACGCCAACGCCGCACCGGGTCGCCTGTCCAATTACTCGGGCAGCATCCGTCATCGCGGCAGCCGCCTGGTGCTGGCACCAGTCGGTCCGTAATAGATTCATCGCGTCCTTCGGGACTCGAGCAGCAAACCAAGCCCCGGGCGCAAGCCCGGGGCTTTTTTATGCGGGTCTGGTCACACCGATGGTTGAAGGCGCCGACTGGCGGCGGTGCCCACCACGACAATGCTGCTACCATTTCGGTCATCTTCTGACCTCGAGGCGTCATGCCCATGAACCCAGTCCGTCCATGGACTCCAATCGTCGCGACGCTCGGAGCAGTTTTACTGCTCGCGCCGACGGTTTCTTTTTCCCAGAGCCAGCTCATTGTCAACCGCGCAGGACAACAGCGTGCGACGGTAACCCTGCAGCAGGATTCAAACGTCGCCATCGACCCCGTGACCGGCAACGTGTCAGTGGATTGCGCGCCGAGCCTCGCGAATCCAACAATCTGCGCCGACCCCCTCGGTGGTGCTGGTGGGGTCCTGCCGCCCGAGTTCACCCTCGCCGCGAGTCAGTTTTCCCAACCCCAGACTGCTGGCGTGTATCCGGCTTTCACGCAATTTCGGCTTGAGCCCATCGGGCTGGACGCGACGTATGAAACGTGTCTGCGCCAGAGCACCGGATCAGGCGGCACCAACTGGAGCGGCGTGGTTCTGGCGGGAGACGCAGCTTCGAACACTGTCACGGTGCCGACGGTGAGTACTGTGTATACCTTCTCGCTGCGCTGTTTCGCCAATGGCGGTGCGCGTACCTCGAATGTCGTAACTGTAGCTACGGGAGCTGGTGGGAGCGATCCGACCTGTCCCGCAAACTGGGCGGGACAGCCGTGGGCCAACTTCACGCGTTCCGGCGAGCGGTTCTTTACCGATCTGCGCCGCCTGACGGGCGGCTTCGCAACTCCGTTCCCCCAGATCGGTGGACTCGTGATCTTCGGCGCCGTCGCCAACCAGTACGTCTCGGTCGAGTTTGACGTGACCAGCGCCGCCCAGTTCGACGGCCTGTCGCGCGAGCTGAGCTGGATCGAGTCGCAAGGCGGTGGTGCCGGC
>JBKJSW010000447.1:0-4232 GCA_046595765.1 Ahniellaceae bacterium | reverse complement strand
GGTAACGCTGCTGGCGGTGGCAATGCTGACGTCGAAAGGTGCATCGGGAGTAACGGGTGCGGGATTCATCACGCTGGCGGCGACACTGGCGGTGGTGCCCTCGGTGCCGGTAGCCGGCCTCGCGCTGATCCTCGGCATCGACCGCTTCATGAGCGAGGCACGCGCGCTCACCAACCTCGTCGGCAATGGCGTCGCCACCATCGTGGTGGCCCGTTGGGAAAACGAACTCGATCGCGACGTCCTGCGCCAGGAACTCGAGCGCGGGCCCCACCGGACCGAGCCGCTCGAGCAGGCGATTGACGCACGCCAACCGTGACCGCGCGTTGCGGCGGACTCAACCCTCGAAGTTGCTGATCAGCAAGTCGTCAGGCGCCATGAAGGCGGCAGTGATCGGACCAACGATCTGTGCGACGCGGTAGTTCTCCGCCTGGTCGAGCACGCCGATCGCGCGACCCTCGAACGGCGCGGCCGCCGGCGCCACGTTGGAATTGGAGAAGTAAGGCACCTGCTGGCACGCCGCAGTGCCGCCGCAGGAACCCTGGTAGGCCATGATGCAAAGCACACCTTGCGCGTACGGTTCGGTCCGTGGCACCACGTGGCCGTATGCGAACGGGAAGGAATTGGCGGAGGGAAGGTCGTGCGGGCTGCCGACGTCGTGGTCCATGCCGAGGATGTGGCCGAGCTCGTGCGCGAAGACCAGCGAGTTCTCGACGCTGGCGCGATCCACCACGCCATACGCATACCCCGCAAAGGCCGCGCCGTACTGCACCGGGCGCGTGTTTTTATACGCGGTGCCGTTGAAGCCGCTGATGTAGTCGCCGATGAACATCACCACATCCGCACCGGCAGCGGCGCGCAGCACGGCGATTTCAGGATCCTGCCGGACCTGCGGCAGATCGGCCTCGGGATCCCCCGAGCCGTTCCGCGCCACGCGCACGGCCTTGACCATGCGCACGCGAAAGCTGTTGACCTGGCTGTTTTCCAGAACCATGTTGACCTGGTCAACCGCAGCCTGCGCGAACAGGTTGAGTTCGGCCTGCGCGCCGACGCTGTCTGCCGTGGCGTTCCCGAACGCGACCATCACGTCGAGCGTCGCCTGCGTGCTGCCGCCGCTACCGGTGGGGCTAGCAGCCGTTGTTGCCTTCGGCTCCGGCACTTCCACGTATGGAAGCTCCGGAACTACCGCGCGATCGTTCGGCAAGGCGCGTGGATCGAGTTGCGACAGCGTATGTCCTCCGGCAGGATCAGGCGTGATCGCGTAGCTGGTGTCACCGGCGTAGATGCGGCCGCGCACCGCGCCGCCGTCCATCGTCAACAGCACATCGTGACCGGCGGACGTGCGACCGCGCCACGTTGCGATGTCGCCGCCGCCGGCGAAAGCGGACCGCGTCGCCTCGACCGGTACGCGCCCGGGAAGCTCGATGGTGAGGGTCGCGGGGTTGGCGGCAAGGGCGGCACTGGCGACGCCAACACTGAAGCTCTGCAGTGCGCCGACCTTGGCTGCACCGGTGCGCGCTTCGAAGTTGTCCAGCAGGTTGGCTGCGGCGTTGGCTTGCGCGGTGGAAAGGATCATGGCGACGGTGATCGCGGCGAATGCAAGACGAGCGTTCGAACGCTGCCCGCAGGCGGCGTGGTAAGCAATCGAGGCGTTCGGCGAGATTTGCGCGGTGCTCATGGTGTGTGCGCTCCTGGCTTGCGGTTCAGTCTGCGTCCCCTGCAACCGGCCCCGTGTGCGGTGCGTCGTTGCAGCGGGCGCAGGTTGCTGGGCGCGCCCCGAACGAAAACTGTACGAAACCGATTCCTGCCACTTCCATTCAGCGCGTGGCAGAGCGCGTTAAAGCTGCGGTTCACCGCGCTGGCGATGTGCTGAATTGCGTTCGACAAGGGCGCGTGAAAAGCGCAGCCGGGTTTCACGTTGCTGCGACGAAAATCGTTTCATCCCGTGCGCCGGATCACGTTTGCGCAGGCCTGTGACGCGCGATCGCGAACTTTCCCCGATTGATTGCACTCAACAGGTGAGAAACCTGAAGCACGTCGCCGCATCGACCATCGCGTGCGCAAATTGCGATGTACCGAATCGACTCCCCGTCGCGTATACGACACTGTGGTGCTACCCGCCTCCGTTCCTCGCGCGCGTCAGTCGCGGATTGCTTCATGGAGTCAAGGCAATGTCCCTATCGTCGAAGCCATTCGCCCAGTCCCTGCTCGCGCTCGCCATGGGCGCCGGACTACTGGGCTGTGGTCCTGGTGTTGCGGGCTCCGCACCACTGCCGGATCCGCTAGCAACTCCTGTGGTCAATCCGGCTGGCGAGCAGGTGGCAGTGCTCGCGGGAGGGTGCTTCTGGGGCATCGAGGCGGTCTTCGAGCATTTGAAGGGCGTCAAGCAGGTGTCATCGGGGTATGCCGGCGGCAGCGCGATCACCGCGCGCTATCCGCTGGTTTCGTCCGGCACGACGCAGCACGCCGAAGCGGTGCGGATCGTGTTCGATCCGAAGCAGGTCAGTTACGGCCAGTTGCTGAAGGTGTTCTTCTCGGTCGCACACAATCCGACGCAGCTCAACCGGCAGGGCCCGGATCGCGGTACGCAATATCGTTCGGCGATCTTCGCGGGCAATCCGGAACAGGCGCGCGTCGCCAGGGCGTACATCGCACAGCTCGGTCAGGCGCAGGCGTTCGAACAGCCGATCGTGACGCAGGTGACGCCGCTCGAAGGGTTCTACGAGGCCGAGGACTATCACCAGGACTACGCGCGCCTCAACCCGAACGAGCCGTACATCGTGTTCCACGACGCGCCGAAGGTGCGCGCGTTGCAGACCCAGTTCCCGGCGATGTACCGACCCTAGCCGGCGCGTGCGTGCCGAGCTTCATGCCGGTTGCCACGGGCGCAGGCATCCGAATCCGCGTGATGGTGGCTTGCCCGCGTTGGCACTGGCGGCCCTCGAAGGATTGCCAACGGAGGTCGCCGCGCCTTAACTTGCGCGCATGACCACGCCACTCGAACGCTTCCTCTCGGCCTCCCCCGCCATGCGCGCGCGACTGGACGAGCGACTCGACGCCTGCATCGATGCCCACCAGGTGGCGTGGACGCTGTGCGAATTCGCCGGGCGCGAACTTGATCTCGACGATTGCGTGATCTACTTGAGCGAGGTGGACGGGCATGCGCTGGTGCAACGCGCGGCCTGGGGCTCAAAGCGGGTCGCCGAGCGCCTGTTCGACGGCTCGATCCGCCTCGACCTGGGACAAGGCGTGGTGGGAACCTGCGCCCTGATCGGGGCCACCCAGCTGGTGCCCGATACCCGCCTGGATCCTCGGTACGTCCTCGATGACGCGAAGCGGCTGTCGGAACTCGCAGTGCCGGTGCTGGCCCGAGGACGCGTCTTCGGCGTGATTGATTGCGAGCATGCCGTCGCCGATCACTTCAACTCGCGCCACATCCGCGCGTTGCTCGTGATCGCGCAATGCGGCGCCGCGCGCTTGCAGATGCTCGCGGGTTGACCCTGCGGTCGAGTCGCGTCCTGCGGAACGCTTCGATTACCCGGTAACTTCGCGCCATTGACCCGGTTGCAGATCGCCGAGCCGATGGGGGCCGATGGCGAAGCGCACCAGTCGCAACGTGGGCAGTCCGACCGCCGCTGTCATGCGTCGTACCTGGCGATTGCGCCCTTCGCGAATCGCCAGCTCGATCCATGCATCCGGCACGGTCTTGCGCACGCGCACGGGAGGCGTGCGCGGCCAAAGCCTGGGTGGCGTCTCCAGCACGCGTGCCTCCGCCGGCAGGGTCATGCCGTCGTTGAGGCCGACGCCGCGGCGCAGCGCTTCGCAGTGCGCCTCGCCAGGTGCGCCCTCGACCTGTACCCAATAGACCTTTGCTTCCTTGTGCTTCGGATCGGTGAGGCGGTGGGCCAGCGCGCCGTCGTCGGTCAGGAGCATGAGGCCCTCGCTGTCGGTGTCGAGGCGGCCGGCGGGGTACACGTGCGGAACGTCGATGTAGTCGGCCAGCGTGGGCCGCCCTTCGCGATCGGTGAACTGGCACAGCACGCCGTACGGTTTGTTGAACGCGATTGTCACCATGCCCTGGCAAGTCCTGCGCAGTTCCGCGCCGGGCGGCGACTCGCGCGCGCTGCGCCGCGTGCGGTCATCCGCGCGCGGGCTTCACGAACTTGAGTGTCATGCGGTCGGACTCGCCGACGGCCTGATATTTCGCCTGGTCCTCGCCCTCCGGCACGCGCAGA
>JBKJSW010000337.1:0-2932 GCA_046595765.1 Ahniellaceae bacterium | reverse complement strand
GATCGATCCAGATCGACGTGTCGACGAGGATCACCGTCTTTGCCGGGTCGCGGGCCGCCGCCGCGCCGCCGTGCGCGCCGTCTTGTCAGACCCGCCAAGGGCGGCCAGGCGTTTGGCACTCTCGCGCGCCACCAGCGCTTCAAGGCCGGCACGCACGACGGCCGTTTTCTCGCCAAGCCCGCTGAGCGCAGTGGCGCGTTCGAGCAAGGCGTCATCGATGTTCAGTGTAGTGCGCATATGCATCAGTATGCTATTTCTGTGCATATCAGACAAGGCGTGGGAGCCTACTTGTAGAGATCCCCGGCGAGGTATTTGAGGCCGGTGTCGCACGCCACGGTCGCGACCACCTTGCCGGGTCCGAGTTCGCGCGCCAGGTCGAGGGCCGCCACCAGGTTCATGCCGGTTGACGTGCCGGCGAACAGTCCTTCTTCCTTGGCGGCGCGCCTGGCCATGGCGCGTCCGGCGCTCTCGTCGATCACGCGCACTTCGTCGTAGGTGCCCTTGACCAGGTGTGGCGGCCAGAACCCCGCCGCCGTGCCTTCCACGCGATGGGCCCCGGCCTTGCCAGTGGTGAGAAAGGGCGAAGTCGATGGTTCGAGCGCGATGATCCGCGGTGAGCCGCCGGTTTCGTTTAGCGCCTTCGACACGCCCACCAGCATGCCGGCGGTGCCAACCATGCCGACGAAAGCATCGACTGTGCCGATTTGCTCCGCGAGCTCGCGGCCGATGTTGGCGTAGCCGTCGAGGGCGTCGGGGTTGTTGAACTGATCGGTCCAGAACGTGTTGGGCTCCTGCGTCAGCTGTTTGATGCGCGCCTTGAAGCGATCGAACAACGCCGGCGTCACCTTGCCGCCGTCGCTCGGGATCATCTCGAGGTCGGCGCCGAACGCCCGCATGGTGTCGAGCTTCTCGGCCGCGAAGGCATCCGACGCCAGCGGATGAAAGTGGTAACCCTTCATCGCGCACACCATGGCCAGCGACGAACCCGTGCTGCCGCCGGTGTATTCCACCACCCGCATCCCGGCCTTCAAGGTGCCGCGCCTCTCGGCGCCCTCGATCATGGTGAGCGCCATGCGGTCCTTGTACGAACCGGTGGGGTTGAAATACTCCAGCTTGACGACCACCTCGGCGGCGCCGGACGCGACCAGGCGCTGCAGCCGCACCACCGGCGTGCGGCCAATGGCGTGGAGGACTGAATCAACCGCAGCCGGAGATGACATGCCGGATTGTGGATCGGCTCCGCTAGACTACACAACGCATGACCTATCACTGGAGAATCGGTGTCGCATTCGTGGGCCTGGCGTGTGGATTGGGTCTGGCGGTGCTGGTCGGCGCGCAGGCGCCCGACCGCGGCTGGCCCATGCACGGCGGCGTGGACAACATCCGCTACTCACCGCTGACGCAGGTCAACAAGTCGAACGTTGGCCAACTCAAGGTCGCCTGGACCTATGATTCGCGCGACGCGTTCCCCAACTCCGAAATGCAAAGCCACCCGGTGGTGGTGGACGGCACGCTCTACGTCACTACGCCCAGCATGAAAGTGGCGGCGGTGGATGCCGCGACCGGCCAGGAGCGCTGGACGTTCAACCTCGCGCCGGCCGGCGCCCCGCGCGCGCGATTCCGTCACCGCGGCGTCACGGTTCACCAGGACCGCGTGTTCGCCACCTATCGCAACTTTCTCTACGCGCTCGATCGCGCCACCGGCAAGCCCATCGCCACGTTCGGCAGCGACGGCCGCATCGACCTGCGCGAGGGACTCGGCCTGCCGGTCGAGCGCGCCAGCGTCAGTGCCAGCACGCCCGGCTCGATTTTCGAGGACCTGATCATCTTCGGCAGCAGCGTTCCGGAAACGCTGCCGGGCACCCCCGGCCACATCCGCGCCTTCGACATCCGCACCGGCAAGCTGCGATGGACCTTCCACACCATCCCGCAGCCGGGCGAGTTCGGATCGGAGACCTGGCCCAAGGGGCCAACCCTCTCTGGCGGCGCCAACGCGTGGGCCGGCGTCACCGTTGACCAGGGCAACGCCATGGTCTTCGCGGCCACCGGCTCCGCGTCGTTCGACTGGTATGGGGTCAATCGCCACGGCGATAACCTGTTCGCCGATTCGGTGCTCGCGCTCGACGCCCGCACCGGCAAGCGCGTCTGGCACTACCAGATCATCAAGCACGACCTGTGGGATTGGGACATGCCCACGGCACCCAACCTCGTCACCGTGACGCGCAACGGCAAGCCGGTGCAGGCAGTCGCGCAGCTCACCAAGCACGGCTACGTCTTCGTCCTCGATCGCAAGACCGGAACGCCGCTGTTCCCGGTCGAGGAACGGCGGGCGCCGGAATCGACCATCGACGGTGAGCAGGCCGCGGCGCGGCAGCGTCATCCGTTGGCGCCCCCACCCTTTACGCGCCAGCAGATGACCCAGTCGATGATCACGACGCGCACGCCAACCGCACATGCCGCGGTGCTCGCGCAGTTCAGGGAGTTGACTAGCGGTCCACTCTTTACGCCCCCCACCAGTGGCCTGATTGTATTTCCCGGCGTCGATGGCGGCGCTGAGTGGGGCGGCGGCGCGTTCGACCCCGCCACCGGGCTGCTCTACGTCAACGCCAACGAAATGCCGTGGATCATGCGGCTGATCCCCAACACCGACACCGCGCTCTACGGTAGCAAGTGCGCGTCGTGCCATCGCTCGGATCGCACCGGTGGGCCGCAGGCGCCGTCGTTGGTCGAGGTCGGCAAGCGGATGTCGCGCGACGAGATCGCCGGCATCATCCGCACGGGCACCGGCCGCATGCCCGGGTTTCCTGACATGGGCGCCAAGAACATCGGCGACGTGGTCGAGTTTCTCGTCACCGGCAAGGATCAGGCGAGCGACCCGGCCATTGCCAACGATCCCAATCGCTTGAAGTATCGCAACGACGGCGAGGTACTG
>JBKJSW010000026.1:0-2748 GCA_046595765.1 Ahniellaceae bacterium | reverse complement strand
CTGGCGAACACCGAACCGTCGAGCGTGAATGCTGCGAGGTGGTCGCGTCCCGGGGGCATGTCCGGCAATTCGGTCCACGTGTTGGTGGCTGGATCGAAACGCTTGAAGCCGCGTGGATCGCCGAATCCGCCCATGATGTAGATGCGCGAATCCAGTACCGTCGCGGCGTGCTCCGATTGCGGCGGAAGCGGCAGGTTGGGTTCGAGCCGCCACTGGCCGTTGGTCTTCGCGACTGGCGTGCCGTCGATGCACTCGGTGCCGCCGAGTGCGGTGATTCGCGAGGACTGGCGCGTCGCGCTGCCGTAGCCCGGCAGTGTCGACGCGTAGCTGACCGTAGCCGCGTTGCAGTGGGCGAAATCGAAGTCGAGCCGGCCCCAGGGGATGCGCTGGACCGCTTGGGCATTGAACGCGTCGCCGAATCGCGTTCCGCGCGTGATCACCGCGTCGGCTATCTCGAGGCGCGTGCCGTTGCGGGTGGCGACGCCGGTCACGTACGCCTGCTTGCCGTCTGGCGTAAAGGTGAACCAGAAAATCGCCGCCGAGCCATTCGGCAGTTCCTGGATAAACCAGCCTTCGCCGTCTCGGGCAGGCACGAACCACGCACCGGATTTCCCGCGCATGCCGGCCAGGGCGCGCGCGCGGCTGCTCGTGAGTTCGCGCGAACCCGAGCACTCGACCTCGTCGATGGAGGTGAGCCGCTGCAGCGTGCGCGCACCGCTGCCGTAGGCGCCGGAACCCGAGTAAGTCAGCACCGCGGTGTTGCAGTCGGTGAAGCGCAATTCCATCGTGCCCCAGCGCTCCAGTGCGACCTGCGCCGGATCGAACGCGGGGCCGAACGCACCCCCCTGCGGCCGAAATACGTCGGTGAACCGAACGGTGTCGCCGCCGACGATGCCGTTTTGCGCACTGAACCACGCCTGGTCGCCCATCTCGCCTGCGGCCGGATAGGTGAACCACGTGGCGATCACGCGACCGTTCGGCAGGAATTCGATGACGATGCCTTCACCGTCGCGTGCGGGGTCGAACCACGCACCGCTGATCGCGGGACCAATCCAGTAGTTGCCGGCGCCGCCCGAGCTCGCGCGCGTATCGTGCGCCTTGAAGTGGAGCAGCGTGCAAGCGGCGGCATCCGCGCCCAGCAGGGCGCAGGTGACGAGTAAGAACAGAATTCCAAGGATGCGCGGCATCGCGGTCACCTCGCGGTCTTGTTGTGCCGATGCTACGCGGTGGGTTCCGACTCTGGAGTGTCAGACGTCACACGGGGAACGCCTTCATGGGTTCCCCGCGAATCTCGCATGCCGGCCGTCGAGGCGGCTGCATTCGCGTGCTGCGCAAGGCCGGCGATGCCGGCCCTGCGCCATCGGAAACTCAGGACGCCGAAGCCGCCGGCGCGGTCGCCGGTGCAGGCGTCGCCCCTGCCGGTGCCGCCGCGGCTGCGGTCGTCGGCGCGACCGTCGCGCTCGCATCCCAGCCGCAGGACTTGCCGGCGTTCTGCTCCTTGAGCCACGCGCTCAGCGGGGCGAAGTAGGCGAGGATCGCCGAAGCGTCCATCTGCTCGCCGCCGGTGAGTTCCTTCAGCGTTTGCTGCCACGGTTGTCCCGCACCCTTGCTCAGCATCGCCCAGTAGCGTTTGCCGGCTTCCGCATTGCCGTAGAAGGTGCACTCGTGCAGCGGCCCGGTGTAGCCGGCCGCGTCGCACAAGGACTTGTAGAACTGGAACTGCAGGATGTGCGCAAGGAAATAGCGCGTATACGGCGTGTTGCCCGGCACGTGGTACTTCGCGCCAGGGTCGAAGTTCTCCTCGCCGCGCGGCGAGGCGGGCGCAACGCCCTGGTATTGCGCCTTGAGATCCCACCATGCCTTGTTGTAGTTGCCTTCGGCGATGGAGCCATCGAACACGCCCCAGCGCCAGCGATCGATCATGAGCCCGAACGGCAGGAACGCCACCTTGGCGAGGGCCTGGCGCATCTGCGCGTTGATCACGGATTCGCTGGACGGCGTCGCCGCCGCGTTAATGAGGCCGACCGAACTCAGGTAGCTCGGCGTCACGCCCAGCACGATGGTGTCGCCAATCGCCTCGTGGAAGCCGTCGTGAGCCGCGTTCTGGAACATCGGCGGCAGCGGGTTGTAGGCCAGGTCGTAATAAAGATGCCCGAGCTCATGGTAGATCGTGGTGAAATCTTCCTCGTTCGGCGCGGTGCACATCTTTATGCGCACATCACCCTCGAGGTTCATGTCCCACGCGCTGGCGTGGCATACGACTTCGCGATCGCGCGGCTTGAGGAACTGCGACTTCTCCCAGAAACTCGGCGGCAACTTGGGCATGCCCAGCGACACGTAGAAATCCTGCGCGCGTTCGGTCATCGACTTCGCGACGGCGAGATCGGCGTCACGCCCGATCTGGATCAGTTCCTCGCTCGTCGGCGAGCCCTTGAACGCGCCGAGAAGCTTCTGGTATTCGTTGTCGCGCTGCGCTTTCAGCACCGACGTGATATCGAGGCTGCCGGCATCCTTGTAGGGTTCGAGGATGGGCCAGAGGTTGCCCCAGTCTTGCTGCCACATGTTGCCCATGAGGTGCGCGGGCAGTAGTCCGTTGACCGAACCCTGCTCGCCGTACTTCGCAACGAGTCGTTCGCGCGCGTAGCAGTGCAGGTCCTGGTAAAGCGGCTTGACCTGGTTCCAGAGGCGATCGGTCTCGGCCTGGAAAGCATCCGGTTCCATGTCGTATCCGGAGCGCCACAGGGCACC
>JBKJSW010000011.1:0-4436 GCA_046595765.1 Ahniellaceae bacterium | reverse complement strand
CAGGAAATCGGGCGCCAGTGCGAACACCTGCAGCGCCAGGCCAAGGCCGCGGAGCGCTACCAGAAACTGCAGCGGGAGCACGAACAGGTCACCGCCGAGCACAAGTTGCTGGAGCTGCGTGCGCTCGAGGCGGAGCTTGCGCAGCGCGAGGCGGAGCTGCGTGGCGAGGAGCTCGAACTCGAGAAGGGCCTCGCCGAGCAGCGTCGGGTCGAAGCGGAGCTCGAGCGTTTCCGCGGCCGGCAGCAGCAGGCAACCGAAGGATTCAACGCGGCCCAGGCCGACGTGTATCGCGTGGGCGCGGAGATCGCGCGCATCGAGCAGCAAATTGCGCACCGCCGCGAACTGGCGGAACGCCTTGCGCGCAGCGCGCAGGAGATCGCGGTGCAGGTCGCCGCGATCGCCAGCCACCTGGATTCGGATGCCGCGCAGATCGAAGAACTGCGCGCGGCACTGGCCGACGCCGAGCCGGAGCTTGCTGCGGCGCGCAAGCTGGTGGAAGAAGGCCGCGGCGCGCAGCTCGCGGCCGAAACCGCGATCGCCGACTGGCAGACGCGCTGGGACGACTACGCAAAAGTCAGCGGCGAAGCCGCCAAGCTTGCCGAAGTCGAACGCACCCGTATCGACTACCTCGATCGGCAGGCGCTCGAAGTATCGCGGCGGACCGAGGCGCTTTCAGGTGAGCGTCGCCAGTTCGATCTTCTCGCGCTGGCGTCGAACGTGGCGGAGCTGGAGCAATCTCAACTGTCCGAGGTTGCGAACCTGGCCACGCTGAGGGAAGACCTCGACGCCAGGCGCAGTCGCGGCGACGCCGCCGCACGCCGGCAACGCGAACAACTCGAGCAACAGGCGTCGCTACGCGGCGAAATCGAAGCCATGGGCGGACGCCTCGCTTCGCTCGAGGCCCTGCAGCAGGCGGCGCTCGGAGGCGCCTCGGGCGCGCTGGCGGATGCGCTGAAGCAATCCGGCCTTGCCGAAGCGCCTCGACTGGGCCTGGCACTTGCTGTCGACGCGGGCTGGGAACGCGCCGTCGAAACCGTGTTGAGCGGTTGGCTGGATGCGGTGTTGATCGACGATCCGCACGCGGACCATGCCGCGCTCGAAGCTATCGCACACGCAGACCTCGGACTGCTGCGCGCGGGCGATACACGAACCGGCAGCGGCACTTCGCTCGCGAGCAAGGTCAGGGGCCCGGCAGCCGCGCTCGTGCTGCTGGAACAGGTCGAGGTGGCGGATGATCTCGAGCACGCCCGCTCGCTCGCGGTGCGCCTGGACGCGGGACGTTCCGTGATTACCCCGGGCGGCCAGTGGCTGGGTCGCGACTGGATGAGAGTGTTGCGCGCGGATGTGGCACAAGCCGGCATGCTGGCGCGCGAGCGCGAGTTGACGGATTTGCGGGCAGCGCTCGTGGGCGTGCAGGAACGGGCGAGTGCGCACACCGCGCAACTGGCAACGTTGCAGGCCGAGATCACCGCGGCGGAAACGGCACGCGACGAAGCCCAGCACGCGCAATATGCCGCGCAGCGTCGCGCGGCCGAGCTGGCCGGGCAGCTGACGTCGCAACGCGGACGGCTGGACGCCGCGTCGGCGCGTCTCGCGCGCATCGATGGCGAACTGGAGGACGCGAGCGTCCTTGCCGAGGAAGTTGCAGGGCAGGCACGCGAGGCGCGCGGTCGGCTCGACGGCGTGATCGGGCGCATGGGCGACATGGAGGGCGAGCGCGGCGAACTCGACCGGCAACGCCGCCAGTTGCTGGAGGCTCGGGAAGAATCGCGCGCCGCGTTGCGCGAGGTGGAGGAACAATTGCATGCACGGGCGCTCGCCATCGAATCCAGGCGAGCACGCCTCGCGTCGCTAGAACAGGCCCAGGATCGGTTGCTGGCACAGCGCTCGCAATTGCACACGCAACGCGACGAAATTGCGGCGCAACTCGAACACGGCGAGGCGCCGGCGGTGGCGCAGGACCAGGAGCGGCAGACGTATCTCGAGCAGCGCCTGCTGGTCGATCGCGCACTCGTTGCCGCGCGCCAGGCGCTGGAAGACGTGGCCAACGAGACGCGCGGTTTCGAGCAGGAGCGCACCCGTCTCGATGCGGCAACCAACGCGGTGCGCGATGCCGTGGCACAACGCAGGGTCGATGCACAGGGCGCGAAGGTGCGATCGGAGACGCTGCGCGAGTCAATCCTCGCCGCGGGCTTCGACCTCGACGCGCTGGCCGCCACGCTGGCAGAGGACGCCGATGGCGCGCGCTGGCTGGCGCGCACCGAGGAGATCGCGCAGAAGATGCGGCGCCTCGAGCCCGTGAACCTGGCCGCGATCCAGGAGTTCCGGGAACAGTCGGAGCGCAAGAGTTACCTCGATGCGCAGCTGCTTGACCTCGAGACGGCGATGGCAGAACTTGAAGGCGCGATCCGCAAGCTCGACCGGGAAACACGTTCGCGTTTCAAGGAGACCTTCGAGCGCGTCAACGCCGGCCTGCAGGAACTGTTTCCGCAGTTGTTCGGCGGTGGCCACGCCTATCTCGAATTGACCGGGGAGGACCTCCTCGACACCGGTGTCACGATCATGGCGCGTCCGCCCGGCAAGCGCGTCAGCAGCATTTCGCTGTTGTCCGGCGGCGAGAAGGCGTTGACTGCAGTGGCGCTGGTGTTTTCGATCTTCCGGCTGAACCCGGCGCCGTTCTGCCTGCTGGACGAGGTCGACGCACCGTTGGACGAAGCCAACGTCGGACGCTTCTCGCAGATGGTGCGCGAGATGAGCGCGCACGTGCAGTTCATTATCGTGACTCACAACAAAGCCACGATGGAAGCCACGAGCCAGTTGTGTGGCGTCACGATGCGCGAACCGGGAGTTTCGCGCATCGTGCAGGTCGATCTCGCAGAAGCCGCTAAACTCGCAGGCGCCGCGTGAGAGCACGATTCCCCGCATGAGCGACCAGAACCTGTTGCGCCTGATCATCGCCGTCCTCGGCGCAGTGTGGCTCGCGTGGATCGCCTGGAGCCACCGTCGCAGGCGCGTGCAGGGTGAACGTCTGCAGGGCGGCAAGGTGCGCGCGCGAGGCACGGGTCGCCGCGAACCGTCGCTGGCAGGATCCGCCATCGATGAGGATGCGGCAACGACCAGCGCGCGTTCCGCGGCCGTCGAAGCGATGGAGAACGCGCAGGCGCGAGGCCGGCCCGCGCCGCCGTTCGATGCCGATCTCGCCGCAGAACTCGAGAAGTTGAGCCAGGAGATCGCGGGCCATGCGCCCGAACAGGCTCCGCAGCGCGGTGGTTTCGATAGTGGCGGCGCCGATCTGGGCACGGCCCCGGAATCACTCATCCCCGATGTAGCTCCGAGGCACGCGGCGCACGCGCGCGGCCGCGTGGAGCCGACTTTTGGCGGCACTGGGCTCGATGCAGGCGTTCCGCACGTATCGGTCGCGCGTCCGGGCGCGGCCAGGCCCTCTCAAGTTCCGTCGACTGCGCCGCGCTCGCAATTCGGAGCGCGCGGAGAAACCCCGCACGACCGGCTGGTGACCCTGTTCGTCGTGGCCGCGCCGGGCGAGGAGATCAGTGGCTACGAACTGGTCGTTGCTACGGAGAAATGCGGTCTGGAATTTGGCGCGATGGACGTCTATCACCGGCTGGTGGATGGGCGCCCCGAAGCGGGTCCGGTTTTCAGCGTTGCCAACATGACCAAGCCCGGCAGCTTCGACCTCACCCGCATCACCGAACTCTCCACGCCTGGCCTGACCTTCTTCATGACGCTGCCGGGTCCGATGCGCGCACTCGATGCGTGGGACACCCTGCTGCCGACTGCGCAACGCATGGCGGAATTGCTGGGCGCACAGGTGCTGGACGAGGAACACAACGCGCTGGGTCGCCAGCGGATACAGCATATCCGCGACGACCTGCGCGGTTACGACCGTACGCTTGAACGGCAGACCATCAAGCGAACGTGGTGAAGCGCAAGCCCGAGGCGGGCGCCGCCGCGCGGGCCTCGGCCCTTCGCGCCGAGTTGGCCGCGCACGACCAGCGCTACCACGGCGACGACGCGCCCACCGTCACCGACGCCGAATACGACGCGCTGCGACGCGAGCTGGAAGCGCTCGAGTCTGCCCATCCCGAAATTGCGACGGACGATTCGCCCACGCGCAAGGTCGGCGCCCGCGCGTCGGCCGCATTCGCGCAGGTCGTGCACGGCGTGCCGATGTTGTCGCTGGGCAATGCCTTCACCAGTGAGGAAGTCGCCGAGTTCGTTGCCCGTATCGAGAAGGAGACGGGCGCGCGAGATCCCGAATTCTCCGTGGAGCCGAAGATCGATGGGCTGGCTATCAGCCTGCGGTACGAGCATGGCCGGCTCGTGCGTGCCGCGACTCGCGGCGACGGCGCCACCGGCGAGGACGTGACCGCTAACGCCAGGACGATCGCGAGCATCCCGCAGCGACTTGGCGCCGG
>JBKJSW010000457.1:0-3875 GCA_046595765.1 Ahniellaceae bacterium | reverse complement strand
ATCGTCACGCGGGTCGGGTACGGCGAGCCCGCCTCGACCATGCGCAGCATCTTCTCGCCAGCCCCGAACGCACGGTACCAGGGCGCACCGAACGCGATGCAGCCGAGATGGAGCAGCGCGGCGAGCGCGCTCAGCACGCCGCCCGCGAGCAGGAAAGGGCTATGCACCGTCGGCAGGTGCGCGTGGCAGCATCCGCAACGATCTCATGGGTGCGTTCCAAGAATGTTGCCCACCCATCGTATCTCAGGCCACCGGATGGCAGGGCCGCCAGTGTATGCACGCGGAAGTACGACCCGATCTGCCGGCGCCGGCTTCTGCGCGCCGCCACGTGGCGCGTAGACTTCGGACCATGTCGATCGCCGCGCTTGAAACCCTGCTGCTGCCTTTTGCTTCCGGTGCGCTCGCGTGGCCGGGCAGCGCGCTGTTCCTGCGCGCGCAGCACGGCTGGCCATTGTCCGCGCAAGCGCTACCTGGCCTGGTGTGTGAGCAGTCATTCAAACCAGAATTCGATAGTCTCGAGAAGTCGGGCCATGCGGTACGCAGCACCGGCGACGGTTCGCGCTTTCCGCTGGTGCTGGTGCTGCCGCCACGGCAACGCGACGAAGCCCGTGCGTTGTTCGCGCACGCCATCGCGCGTACTGCGCCCGGCGGCATCGTCGTCGCCAGCATGGCCAACGACGCCGGTGCGAAGTCCGGCGAGTCGGATCTCGCACGCCTCGCAGGTCGCTTGCAGGTCATCTCCAAGAACAAATGCCGAGCGTTCTGGACTTCACCACTGCAGGGCGTCCGCGACCACGCGCTCGCAGCGCAGTGGTCGACACTCGACGCACCGCGTCCAATCCTGGATGGTCGCTTCGTGAGCCGCCCCGGTCTCTTTGCGTGGGATCGCGTGGATGTCGCCTCCGCCCTGCTGGCCGCACAACTGCCGGGCGACCTGCACGGGCGCGGTGCCGATCTCGGCGCGGGCTACGGCTACCTTGCGGCGGAAGTACTGGCGCGGAGTGCGCACGCAACCATGGATCTGTTCGAGGCCGAGGCGCGTGCGCTCGAGCTTGCGCGACTCAATCTCGCCGCGTTCGCGAGCCGCGGCGCCGCCACCTTCCACTGGCACGACGTCACGACCGGCATTCCAGGGCACTACGACTTCATCGTCACCAACCCACCGTTCCACGCGCAGGGTCGCAGCGATCGGCCCGAGCTTGGCATGGCCTTCATCGCCGCGGCGGCCGCTGCACTTGAGCCCGGCGGGCGCTTGTGGCTGGTCGCCAATCGGCACCTGCCCTACGAATCCGTGTTGAACGTGAATTTCGGCACGACGCGCCTGGTAGCGCAGCAGCAGGGCTTCAAGGTGATCGAGGCGGTCAAGGCCGTGGCGCCTGCGGTCGGCGCGCCTCACCGTTTCGAGAGGTCGTCGCGCCGCGAGACCGCGCGATGAAACTGGTACGGCTGATCGGTAATCTCGGCTACGGCAGTCGCAAGGACATCGCCGCCATGTTCCGCGAAGGCCGCATCACCGATGCGACCGGCGAGGTGTTGTACGCCGACGACAAGGTGGCGCACGCCGACGTCCGGCTCGATGGCGAGCCGCTCGACGCACCGCAGGGTCTAGTGGTGATGCTGCACAAACCTGTCGGTTACACCTGTTCGACCATAGACCAGGGACGCATCGTCTACGATCTGTTGCCAGCGCGCTGGCGCCTGCGCTCACCCCTGCTCTCGACGGTCGGCCGACTCGATCGCGATACCAGCGGCCTGCTGCTCATGACGGACGACGGCGCCTTGCTGCATCGAGTCTCATCACCGAAGTCGAACCTCGCCAAGGTATACCGCGCGACGCTGGCGAATCCGCTGCGTGGCGACGAAGCGCCCACATTCGCCAGCGGCACGCTGATGCTCGAATCGGAGCAGACCCCGCTGTTGCCGGCAGAGATGCAGTCCCTCGACGCGCAGTCGGCGCGACTGACGCTGACCGAAGGCCGCTACCACCAGGTGCGCCGCATGTTCGCCGCCGTCGGCAACCACGTGGCAAGCCTGCATCGCGAGCGCATCGGCGGGTTGTCGTTGCACGACCTGCCTGAAGGAGCGTGGCGCGCGATGGACGACTGCGACCTCGCGCAGCTCTTCGGAAAGTAAGCCAAAGGTCGGCGCGTCAGGCCATCGACGCCAATCGGTAGTCACCCGCCGAGGAGTCAGTTCCAGCGCGGCAGCACGGAAACAAGCTTCATGCCAAGCCACACCGCGGCGATGCCGAACAGCACGCTTGCACCCGCGTAGGTTGCCGCAACGAGCGGTTCGCCACGCCGCAATAGCAACGTTGTTTCGAAGCCGAACGCAGAGAAGGTGGTGAATCCGCCGAGCAGGCCGGTGACAAGGAATAACCTGGCGTCCGGGCCAAACAAGTCAAATCGTTCCGCGGCTCCGGCAAGCACTCCCACAGCCAGGCAGCCGGCAACATTGATGGCGAAGGTGCCCAGGGGGAATCGTTCCTGCGCGGTCAGGTGCAGCGCCAGGCCGCCCAGCTTGTAGCTGGCCACCGCGCCGATGAATCCACCAATCCCACGAACAGAATGTCTTTCATGTGCGATGACCGCGGTCGAAGCAACCGCCTGATTGCAAAATACAGTTTACGCAGACCGCGCAGGCGCTACTCGTCAGCTATTTCCCCTCGGTGACGCCTCACATGTGCGTGGTTGCGCATATTGCCACCCGTCAGGCACTTGCTCAGTCCCGGCAAGCCAACTGACCGCCTTCGGCGGCGAAGTTACCCGCAGCGCGCGAGAATACGACCGGCGAAAATCGGCCAGGAAGAGACGTTGGCCGATTCGATCGAGTCGCAGGATAGCTGCCGTTCGAAGCCCGCTTTTTTGGAGCGGGATCACGCGCACATCTTGATGGATGACCAGATTTACGACATCGTGCGCAATGAGCTGCGTTTCCATGCGCTGTCTAGAAAAACTCTTTGGCGAAACGCAATGAAGATCGACTACTTCGCCGAACTCAAGCGACGCAATGTCTACAGGGTCGCGGCCGCCTATGCCGTGGTGTCGTGGCTGTTGATCCAGATTGCGACGCAGATCTTCCCATTCTTCAATATTCCGCACTGGGCGGTGCGCGTCGTCGTGCTCCTTCTGGCCCTTGGTCTTCCCGTTGCGCTGGTTCTGGCCTGGGCTTTCGAGATCACGCCGGAGGGAATCAAGCGTGAATCGGAGGTCGCATCTGACGAATCGATTACTCGGCACACGGGTCGGAAGCTGATTGGGATCACCATTGCCGCCGCGGTCGCGGCGGGTGGCATGTTGGCCTTTCAGCTGCTTCGCCCGGGGTTGATGACGGACCGGACTCCGGCCGCCAGCCAGGCCGCGCCAGCTGCAGTGGTCTCCGAGCAGAGCATCGCTGTCCTGCCGTTCGTGGACATGTCGCAGGCGAAGGACCAGGCGTACTTCTCCGACGGCATCTCGGAGGAACTGCTGAATCTGCTGGCCAAGATTCCACAGCTGAAGGTGGCGGCGCGCACGTCGTCGTTTTCGTTCAAGGGCAAGGCCGTCGAGATCCGGGAGATCGCGCGGCAGCTGCGCGTGGCCCACGTGCTGGAGGGTTCGGTGCGGAAGAGCGGTGACCAGCTTCGGATCACCGCCCAGCTCATCCGCGCCGCAGATGGCTACCATCTCTGGTCGGAGACCTACGACCGCAAGCTGGATGACATCTTCAAAATCCAGGACGAGATCGCGGGCAAGGTGGTGCAGGAATTGAAGGTGAAGTTGCTCGGCGCGGCGCCGAAGGTGCGGGAAACAGATCCGAAGGCTTACGCGCTTTATCTGCAGGGCAGCGAACTCGGGCGGCAGTTCAACGCCGACGCGTTCGCGAAGTCCGACGCG
>JBKJSW010000425.1:0-3759 GCA_046595765.1 Ahniellaceae bacterium | reverse complement strand
CATCACGCGCACCGAAATCGTGGCAATGCTCGTGTTGATCGGCAGCGCGGTGCTGTCGATGACGATTGCGCTGTGCCTGCCGGACTCGCGCAGCTGGTACAACTCGCTGCCGGGGATGGCGTACGCGCTGCTCGGCATCGTGCTGCCGATTTATGGCGTGCGCTCGGACCGGCAGGTCCAGGAGCTGTTGCGCCAGCGCGCCGTGTCCGCCGCAACGCACGCTGGGCCCGCCGCGCCGGCGCCAGCGCCGTGAAGCGCGGTGTCTACGTCACCGGCACCGACACCGGCATTGGCAAGACCCACGTCTCGGTCGCGTTGTTGCACGCACTGCAGGCACACGGCCTGCGCGCCGTCGGCATGAAGCCCGTGGCGAGCGGCTGCGTCGAGACGCGCGAGGGTTGGCGCAACGACGATGCGCTGGCGCTGCAGGCCGCGAGTTGGGAGCATCCGGCCTATGCGCGGGTCAATCCCTTCGCGCTGCCGCTGGCGACCGCGCCGGAGATCGCGGCCGCCGTCGCGCGTGTCGAGGTTACGCTTGCGCCCATGCTCGCGTCCTTCGAACAACTTGCCGCCGACGCGCGCTACGTCGTGGTCGAAGGCGTGGGTGGTTGGGCCGCCCCGCTTTCCCCAAAGCTCGACCAGGCCGACCTGGTGCGCGCGCTTGCGATTCCGGTGGTGCTGGTGATCGGGCTCAAGCTCGGCTGCATCAGCCACGCACGGTTGTCGCTCGATGCGTTGCACGCGTCCCGGGTCGACGTGCGCGGCTGGATCGCGAACACCATCGATCCCGCGTTCGAGCACCGCGACGCGACACTCGCGATCCTGCACCGCTGTCTCGCCCCGACTCCCTGCCTGGGACGGGTCCCCCACGGCGCCACGAACACCGCGATGCCTGCGTTCGATCTCGGTCCGCTGCTCGGGCCAGCGCCGCTTTCCACGCGGTCCTGCGGGTCGGGAGGAGTTGTAGCAGCCTCTTGAACCGCCTGGAGCGCACGCGGCAACACGCGGTCCCTCGTTCCATCGCACCGTGAAACGCGACGTGCTCTGCGTCAGGAACAGGCCAACGATTGGCACGGTTCATTGACATGGCGGGAGCGTAGACTCCGGCGATTCCGACACGACAGGACGCGGCTTCATGGGTCGCGAATGGCATCTGCATGCGTCTTAATGGTCCGTTGGCTGTGATTCTCCTCGCTTCGGTACTGGCCTTCGCGGGTTGCAAGGGCGAAGAGGCGGCAGGCGACGGCCCCGGTGGGCCGGGTGGCGGACCTCCCGGCGGCATGCAGATACCGGTCGAGGCGGCAACACTCACGCCGCGCCCGCTGACCGCATCGCTCATCGCCACCGGCACGCTGCGCGCGGACGAATCCGTGACCTTGCGCCCTGAGGTCGAAGGCAGCATCACCCGTATCGGGTTCAACGACGGTGAGCGCGTGGCGCAGGGACAGGTGCTGTTCGTCCTCGATCCCGCACTCGCCAACGCCAGCCTCCGCGAAGCCCAGGCCATGGCGGAAGTGGCGCGCACTGCGTTGCGGCGGGCCGACAGCATGGGCGCCAAGTCGCTGATTTCAAAGGCCGAAATAGACAAGTTGCGCGGCGATGCCGCGGTGATGGACGCGCGCGCCGCGTCCGCCCGCACGCGCCTCTCCAAAACGCAGATCCGCGCGCCCTTCGCGGGTCATGCCGGACTGCGCGACGTCTCGGTGGGCGAATTCGTCAACAGTGGACAGGCACTGGTCACCGTCGTCCGCCTCGACCCCATCGAAGTGGATTTCTCGTTGCCGGAAACGCAGCTGGCGCAGGTCGCGGTCGGCCAGAAGATCGAAATTGGATTCGACGCGTTCCGCGAACGCCGCTTCACGGGCGAAGTCGTCGCCGTGGACCCGGTGATCAATCCCACCAGCCGCAGTGCACGCGTGCGGGCGCGCATCGCGAATACCGACGGCATGCTGCGCCCGGGCCTGTCGGCTCGACTGGCGTTGAATGTCGGCGAGCCGCGCAGCGCGCTGCTGCTGCCCGAGCAGGCTCTGCTGCAGGCAGGCGACGTGCGCTTCGTCTACACCATCAAGGATGGCAAGGCGAAGAAGGTCATCGTGCAGACGGGACGCAGGCTGCCAGGAGAGATCGAGATCGTCTCGGGACTCATGGAGGGCGACCAGGTCATTACCGCCGGCCAGGCCAAGCCGATGATGCACGAAGGCGCAGCGGTGGTTGTGGTCCCGGGGGAGGACGACAACCGGGCCACGACCAAAGCGATGACCGCGACCGCCAGTGCAAGACCCGCGAAGGCTGGCGCGACCGCGACGCCGCCCGCCGAGGCCGCGCCGGCCCGCGACGAGTAAAGCGCCCGTGATCCTGTCCGACATCTCCATACGCCGTCCCGTCTTTGCCACGGTCGTGAATCTCGTGGTGCTGCTGGTCGGCGTGATCGCCTACCAGCGCCTCGCGGTGCGCCTGATTCCCAACGTCGATGTGCCGGTGGTCAACGTCAGCACGAATTATCCAGGGGCCAACGCGCGCGTCATCGAATCCCAGATCACGCAGCCCATCGAGGATGCGCTCTCCGGCATCGAGGGCATCGACTTCATCCAGTCGACTTCGCGCGAGCAGTCGAGCCAGGTCACCGTGCGTTTTCGCATAGACCGCGACGCCGACGCAGCCGCTTCCGATGTCCGCGACCGCGTCAGCCGCGCACGCGAATTCCTGCCGGAAGAGGCCAACGAGCCCATCGTGCAGAAACAGGAAGCCGATGCGCAGCCAATCATCTATCTCGCGTTCTCGTCCGACCGCCATGAACAGGTCGAGATCGCGGACATCGCCGAGCGTCTGGTCAAGGATCGCGTGCAGACGATCCCGGGCGTGGCGCAGGCGCAGGTGTTCGCGAGCACGTACGCGATGCGCATCTGGCTCGATCCACGTCGCCTCGCCGGCTTCAAGCTGACGCCCGCAGACGTCGAGGCAGCGCTCAGGCGCCAGAACGTCGAGATTCCCGCCGGCCGTGTCGAATCAAGCGACCGTGAGTTCACCGTGCTGTCGGAAACCGACCTGCGCACGCCGGAGGAGTTCGGCGCCGTCATCATCAGCGGCGTCGACGGCTACCTCGTACGCCTGCGCGACGTCGCACGCGTCGAACTGGGCTCGGAAGAGAGTCGCTTCCGGGCGCGCTACAACGGCCGCACCGCGGTGCCGCTGGCGATCGTGAAGCAAGCCGTTGCCAACCCGCTGGAGATTTCGGCGGCGCTGAAGAAGATGCTGCCGGATATCCAGCGCACGCTGCCCGATGGCATGAAAGTCGAGATCGCGTACGACACCACGATCTTCATCCAGAAGTCGATCGAGGAGGTCTACACCACCATCATCGAGGCGCTGGTGCTCGTCGCGCTGGTGATCTTCCTGTTCCTGCGCAGCTGGCGCGCGACGCTCATTCCACTGGTGACGATTCCGGTATCGCTGATCGGCACATTTGCGATCATGTATGCGTTCGGATACTCGATCAACACGCTGACCTTGCTCGCGATGGTGCTGGCAATCGGCCTCGTGGTCGATGACGCCATAGTCATGCTCGAAAACATCTACCGGCATGTCGAGGAAGGCATGCCGCCGATGGAAGCGGCGCTCAAAGGCTCGAAGGAGATCGGCTTCGCCATCGTCGCGATGACGCTGACGCTCGCCGCGGTGTATGTACCGCTGGCATTCTCGACGGGGCGCACCGGCAAGCTGTTTGTCGAGTTCGCGATGACCCTTGCCGGCGCCGTGGTT
>JBKJSW010000374.1:0-3497 GCA_046595765.1 Ahniellaceae bacterium | reverse complement strand
TTGCTGGCGATCCCGCCTCGCTTGCAGTCGCACGCGGCGTTCCGGCTCGAAGTGAAGATGCAACCCAGCCAGAAATTGTTGCGCCGCCACATCGAGCAGGTCGAGTGCGCGGTCAGTGCCGGCAACGATCTCAATGCCGCCCGTTGGCTCGCAGTCGGTCTGGGTTTCACGCAGGATCGCCACCATCGGGTCATCAGTACGGTCGGGTACGGACGTCAGACGCTACGCTTCCAGACCTCTCTTTGACAAACTGTACGTGTCAAGCATATTGTTTGACGTTGTCAACAACGATGCAAGCCAATGGCGCGCCAGCGAAATCCCGAGCTTCATGAGCCTGAATCCCAACGGGCGCTGGTGCGGCGCAGCAGCAGGAGCAAGCCCAAGCCGCGCACGTCGAAGGGCGGCGGCGAATCTCCGAGTCCGCGGTTTTACTACAAGGGCAATCGCACCAAGCAGTTGCGCGCGTTCTGCCACGTCGCCCGGGTGGGGCATCTCGGGCGCGCCGCCGAAGCCCTGTTCCTGTCCGCATCCACGCTCAGCCTGCAGATCTCGGCGCTCGAGCGTGAACTCGGCGTTCCCTTGTTCGATCGCACCGGTCGCGGCCTTACGCTGACCCGCGAGGGCGTCATGCTCCATGAGATGGCGCGGCCGCTGATCGAGGGCCTCGATCGGCTCGACAGCGACTTCTCGGCGCAGCGACGCGGCCTGGGTCCGATCGAACTCAACATTGCGGCGGGCGCCTCGACGATCCAGTACCTGTTGCCGCCACTGGTGCGCGCGTTCCGCGAGCGCCATCCGGACGTGCGCCTGACCCTGCACAACGTCACCGGCCAGGACGGCCTCGGCATGCTGCGCGGCGACTCGGTCGATTTCGCCATCGGTTCGATGCTGGACGTCCCCAACGATCTTTCGTACGAACCCGTGTACCGCTTCGATCCCGTACTCATCACGCCGCTCGACCATCCGCTCGCGTCGAAAGCGGTGGTCACGCTGGCTGACATTGCGCCCTACGGCTTGATCCTGCCGCCGCGACGGTTGACGACCTACCGGATGGTCGACCTCGTGTTCCAGCAGGCCGGCGTGCCCTGCCAGGTCGCACTCGAAGTCGGCGGATGGGAACTCATCAAGCAGTACGTCGCGATGGGGCTCGGCATATCCATCGTCACTGCGATCTGCCTGACGCCGGAAGACCGCGTCGCGCGCCACAACCTCAATCGCTATTTTCCGCAGCGCAGTTACGGCGCGGTGGTGCGCAAGGGCAAGTTCCTCGGCAGCGAAGCACGTGCGTTCCTCGACCTGTTGAAACCGAGCCTGTTCGGCGCGCGCGAATACGACCAGGCAGGACACTCCGAACGCTGATCAAATTGCAAACGGCTGCGCCGTGCGGCGAAGGCAGCGCGACAAATGGGATGCCTTCGCCCCGCCTGCGGGAAGCAGGAAAAGGCGCTAAAGGGTGTCGCGGTTCTTGCCCCTCCAGGGACGATAGAACTCGCGCACGCGCGCCATATCCGCGGTCAGGTCCCCGCTCATGTCAAACGTGGGGCCGACGCCGATGGTGCGCTCCGGATAGTGGAAATACACGCATACGACCGGTACCTGCGCCGCGCGCGCGATGTGCCAGAAGCCGCTCTTCCAGGTCTCGACGCGTCGACGGGTGCCCTCCGGCGCAATCACGGGCCACAGTTGTTCGACATCGCGGAAGCGCGCGGCCATCGCCGGCACCACGCCGTGCGCGTTGCCGCGGTCGATAGGCACCGCGCCGAGTGCACGCAACAGCGGCCCCAGCATCGGATTGAACAGCTCGCGCTTGGCCATCACCTCTACGCGCAGGCCCATCGCGAGCTTCGCTGCCATGCCCCAGATGCCGTCCCACCAGGACGTGTGCGGGGCCGCGAGCACGATGACTTTGTCGATGTCCGGGAAGCGCCCCGTCACTTTCCAGCCGCCAAGCCGGAGCACTGTGCGACCGAGCCAACGGGCCAGTGGCCCATGCGTGCGAGGCGTACCGGCAGGCACCACGAGGTCGACCCAATCCCCCGTGCTCATGCGTCGAAGTCTCTCGAGCGCACGCCGCGACCCTTCTTCACGGTCGAGCGCACTTTCTTGGCATCCAGTCGCCGCTGGCGCGAAGCACGCGTTGGGCGGGTCGCAACGCGCGGCTTGGCCACCGCGTCGGCTGCCACGATCAGCGCCGCCAGCCGCACGCGCGCGTCTTCGCGATTGCGGTCCTGCGAGCGAAAGCGCGAGGCGGAAATGACGACCACGCCTTCGTCCGTGATGCGCCGGTCACGACGCGCAAGCAGGCGCGCGCGCAACGGCTCCGGCAGCGACGGCGAGCGCGCCGCATCGAAGCGTAGTTCAACAGCGGTAGATACCTTGTTGACGTTCTGGCCGCCGGGCCCTGAGGCGCGCACGAACTTCTCGACCAATTCGTCGTCCGCAATCGAAACGTCGGGTGTGATTTCCAGCATGGGCGAATTGTAGGTGCGGAGCTGCGCTCCGCACAGCCGAGCAGAGCTCGGCTGCTACAGAATCGAGTCAAACTCGGGGCTCGGGATTTCCAGCAGGGTAAATGTAGGTGCGGAGCTTTGCTCCGCACGGCCGAGCAGGTCTCGGCTGCTGCAGGCCTGAGGCGGAGTCAGGGCTCGCGTCGGGGCCAGGCGCTCACGAACGCGGCGAGCGCACCCAGGCTCGCGAGCAACGCCGGCACCGACATGCCGAACACGACGGGCCCGCGCACCGGAAATGCAAACAGCACCACCGCGGCCACCAGCAGTGCCGCGCCGACGATCGCATACACCGCCTTGCGCTGGCCGTCGCGGGAAATCCGCACCAGCGCATCGAGTTCGCGCGAACGCATCTGCACCGCATGCTGGCCCTGGACCTGTTGCGTCAGCCACGCGTGCAGCAGCCGCGGCATGTCCGGCGCATGCGTGATGAGTTCCGGCAAGCGTTTGCGGAATTCGTTGATGAGCCGCTGCGGACTGTAGCGCTCGACCAGGATGGACTCCAGCACCGGGCGGGCGACGCCCCAGATGTCGAGTTTGGGATCGAGCAGCCGGCCGACGCCCTCGATGTTGAGCAGCGTCTTCTGCAGCAGGATCAATTGCGGCTGGACGGTGAGTTCGTAGCGCTGCGCGGTGCGGAACAGCTTGATCAACACCTCGGCCAGCGATATTTCGGACAAGGGACGCGTGAAATACGGTTCGCTGACCGCACGCGCAGCGGCTTCCAGCTCATCAATGCGCACGTGCGCGGGCATCCAGCCTGCCTCGACGTGCAACTCCGCCACGCGCCGATAGTCGCGATTGAAAATCGCCATGAAATTCTCGGCGAGATAGTACTGATCCTCGCTGGAAAGCTGACCCATGATGCCGAAGTCGAGCGCGATGAAGCGCGGATTGCTGCGTCGCGCGGGATCGATATCGACCCAGATGTTGCCGGCGTGCGCGTCGGCGTGGAAGAAATTGTCGCGAAAGACCTGAGTGTAGAACACG
>JBKJSW010000326.1:0-3354 GCA_046595765.1 Ahniellaceae bacterium | reverse complement strand
TCAGCAGCGCACCCGCGTCGCTCAGGTAATTCATGGCAGGTTCGTGTCGGAGCAGCGATCAGTCTGCCATGGCATCGGCCAGCTCGACACCGCGAACCGTAGCGGCGGCGACCGCTGCACCCACGAGCGGCGCAAACCCCCCCGCTTCAAACACGGCGACCGCGGCAGCGGTCGTACCTCCGGGCGACGTCACGCGTTGTCGCAGCGAGCCCGGGGACTCTGCACTTGCGACGGCCATCCGCGCGGCGCCCAGCGCCGTTTGCAGGACCAATGTGCGGGCCGCCAGCGGCGGCACGCCCTGCTCGATCGCCGCGCTCTCCAGCGCCTCCATCAGCAGCAGGAAGTAGGCCGGTCCCGAACCCGAGACAGCGGTCACCACGTCCATGAGCTTTTCGTGTTCGATCCAGACAGTCTGGCCCGCACCGCGCAGGATCGACTCGGCAATTCCACGCTGCGCCGTCTCCACGAATGGGTTCGCAACGAGCCCGGTCACCCCTGCACCGATCAACGCGGGCGTGTTCGGCATGGCGCGCACGATGGCCTGCCCGCCGCCCAGCCACGAGTCAATCTGCCCCATGCGGATTCCCGCAGCGATGGAAACCCACAGCGTGCGTTGCGAACGGGCCAGAGGTGCCAGCGCCCGGCAGACGTCCCGCATGACCTGCGGCTTGACCGCGAGCACCGCGACATCGGCGCCGTCCAGCGCGTGCGCGTTGTCCGCAAAGCATTCGACATCGAATTCGCGCGCGACCGCGTCGCGCGCTTCCGCCTGCGGTTCCGACACGCGGATCGCGAAGGCGCCCGCGTGCGTGCGCAACGCCCCGATCAGGCTACGCGCCATGTTGCCGCCGCCGACGAAGGCAATGCTTGTTCTGGTCATGGTCCTTCCACTGGTATCGGGGGGAGTGCGTGGCGGAAGCGCTGCCGGCGGTCACAGCGATGCCTCGACAGCGGTGTCGAAAAAAATCGTGGCGACCGGATTTCGATCACGGCGAGGGTCGCGTGCCGAACAAGGCCGTGCCGACCCGCACCATCGTCGCACCTTCGGCAATCGCGAGTTCGAAGTCGTCGCTCATGCCCATCGAGAGGGTATCAAAGCCGGGAAAATCCGTCCGCAGTTGCTCGAACAATGCACGCATCGCCGCGAATGCCCTGCGCCGATCATCGAGCCCAGGCACCGGTCGCGGGATCGCCATGAGGCCGCGAAGGTTCAGACGCGGCTCCGCGGCAATCAGGTCGCACAAGGGAAGCGCAGCCGCCGGAGGACAGCCGGACTTGCCCGACTCGTGGTCGATGTTGACCTGCACCAGTACTTCGAGCGGCGGCAGGTTCGGTGGCCGATGTGCGGCCAATGCCCGGGCCACGAATTCGCGATCCACGCTCTGCACGCAATGGGCGAGCAGCGCGGCAGTGCGGCACTTGTTCGACTGCAACGCTCCGATGAGGTGCCATTCGAGCTTCGGCGATTCGAGGTGTTCACGGCGAGCGGCCAGTGCCTGTACGTAGTTCTCGCCGAACGCACACTGCCCGAGCGCCGCCAGTTCGCGCACCGCCGCGTCCGGCTGGCGTTTGGAAACTGCCAGCAGGCGCACGGAGGTCCCGGCCATGTTCGCCGCACGGTCGACACGATCCCGAATTGACTGGAGGGCGGGAATTTCCATTGAAAACATCGCGGAAGGCTTGTCCCATCAGGATATACTCGGGACGAACCGTGTCGTAGCGGCTATCGCACGCGGTGCGTCTCCGGGGGAGAGTCCATGGATATCGCGGAACTGCTGGCGTTTTCGGTCAAGAACAAGGCGTCCGACCTGCATCTGTCCGCGGGCCTGCCGCCGATGATCCGCGTCGACGGTGACGTCCGGCGGATCAATATTCCCGCGCTCGAGCACAAGCAGGTGCACGCGCTGGTCTACGACATCATGTCTGACAAGCAGCGCCGCGACTACGAGGAATTCCTCGAGGTCGACTTCTCCTTCGAGATCCCCGGCTTGGCCCGGTTCCGCGTCAACGCGTTCAACCAGAATCGCGGCGCCGGTGCGGTGTTCCGCACCATTCCGTCGCAGGTGCTGACGCTCGAGGAGCTGGCTGCGCCCAAAATCTTCAAGGAGCTGATCGAGCAGCCCCAGGGCCTCATCCTGGTGACCGGTCCGACGGGCTCGGGCAAGTCGACGACGCTCGCGGCGATGGTCGATCACATCAACAGGACCGAATACGGCCACCTCCTCACCATCGAGGATCCGATCGAGTTCGTGCACACCTCGCAGAAGTGCCTGGTCAACCAGCGTGAGGTGCACCGCGACACGCATGGGTTCAACGAGGCGCTGCGATCCGCGTTGCGCGAAGACCCCGACTTCATCCTGGTCGGCGAGATGCGCGACATTGAGACCATCCGGCTGGCGTTGACCGCCGCCGAAACGGGCCACCTGGTGTTCGCGACGCTGCACACGTCTTCCGCGGCCAAGACCATCGACCGCATCATCGACGTTTTCCCCGCCGGCGAGAAACCGATGGTGCGTTCCATGCTGTCGGAATCGCTGCGCGCGGTCATTTCGCAATCGCTGATGAAGAAGGTCGGCGGCGGCCGAATCGCGGCGCACGAAATCATGGTCGGCACGCCAGCCATTCGCAACCTGATCCGCGAGGACAAGGTCGCGCAGATGTATTCCTCGATCCAGACTGGCCAGAACATTGGCATGCAGACGTTGGACCAATGCCTGCTCGACCTCGTGCGACGAGGTCTCGTCACGCGTAACCAGGCGATCAGTTACGCAAAAGACAAGCGCAGTTTCGAATAGCGCAGCAGTTCGGGAGACCAGCAATGAGCGGTATCGATTTCTCGTCGTTCCTGAAGCTCATGGTGCACCGCAAGGCATCGGATCTTTTCATCACCAGTGGCGTCGCACCGTCGATCAAGATCCACGGTCGCCTGCAGCCCATCACGCAATCGCCACTGACGCCGCCGCAGGCGCGCGACATGGTGTTGAACGTGATGACGCCGGCGCAACGCGAAGAGTTCGAAAAGACCCACGAGTGCAATTTCGCGATCTCGATGCAGGGCGTGGGGCGCTTTCGCGTCTCCTGTTTCTACCAGCGCAACCAGGTCGGGATGGTGCTTCGCCGCATCGAGACCAAGATCCCCACCATCGAGGAGTTGCACCTCCCGGCGGTCGCCAAGACGCTGGCGATGACCAAGCGCGGCCTCGTGATCATGGTCGGCGCCACGGGCACCGGCAAATCGACGTCGCTTGCCGCCCTTATCGGCTATCGCAACCAGAATTCCTCCGGGCACATCATCACCATCGAGGATCCGATCGAATACGTGCACCGGCACGAAGGCTGCATCGTCACGCAGCG
>JBKJSW010000222.1:0-5327 GCA_046595765.1 Ahniellaceae bacterium | reverse complement strand
GGTTCTGCGCGGCGTCCTTGGTCGGCGGCTCGCCCGGACGCATCATCCGGTAGATCTCGACCAGCGCCTCGAGCTGCGTGCGCGTCGGGTCGATGCGCAGCGTGTTGGAGATGTACGGACCACGATCGAGGTCGTTGACGAACAACGTACCCACAGTTTCGATGCCGGCCTTGCGGAAGGCCACGAGGTGCGCGATGGTCAGCTCATCGTTGGCGGTCGCGAGCAGCTCGCCGGTCTTGGTGTCGGGAACATCGTGCGCGAGGATGCGGCCGATGAGGTACTCGTCGGGCACTTCCAGCGCGGTGATGCCGGCCTTCTCGAGTTCGCGCACGTGGCGAGCGGTGATGCGCTTGCCGGCCTCGACGATCACGTTGTCGCCCACGCGGATATCGAACGCGGCGGTTTCGCCACGCAGGCGTTCCGGGACGAGTTCGAGTTCCGCGCCTTCCTTTTCGCCCAGGTTGAACTGGTTGGTCTCGAAGAAGATGCGCAGCATGTCCTCGTTGTTGTACCCAAGGGCGCGCAGCAGGATCGATACCGGCAACTTGCGGCGACGGTCGATGCGGGTGAACAACGCGTCCTTCGGGTCGAACTCGAAATCCAGCCACGAGCCGCGGTACGGAATGATCCGCGCGGAATAGAGCAATTTGCCCGAGCTGTGCGTCTTGCCGCGGTCGTGGTCGAAGAACACGCCCGGCGAACGGTGCAGCTGCGACACGATGACGCGCTCGGTGCCGTTGATGATGAAGGTGCCGGTGGCGGTCATGAGCGGCAATTCGCCCATGTACACCTCCTGCTCCTTGACGTACTTGATGGCCTTGTTCGACGACTCGCGGTCGTAGATGACGAGGCGTACGGTCACGCGCACCGGCGCGCCGTAGGTCAGGCCGCGCGAGCGGCACTCGCGCTCGTCGAACGCGGGGTCGCCCAGCTTGTAGCTGACGTACTCCAGCGCCGCGTAGCCGTTATAGCTGACGATCGGGAAAACCGACTTGAGTGCCGCGTGCAGCCCGCGCTCGGCGCGTTTGCTGGGCGGCGTCCCCTCCTGCAGGAACTCCTGGTAGGACTCGGTCTGGATCGCGAGCAGGAATGGAACTTCCTGGATCGACGGGCGCTTGCCGAAATCCTTGCGGATCCGCTTCTTTTCGGTAAAGGAATAGCTCATCTGGATTTACCCGATCTCGTCAACGCAGCCTCATGCATACGACGCGCAAAACCACGTCGCCCGGGCGCCCTTGCGGGCTGCATCCAATACCCGGTTGCTGCCATTCCCAACCGCGCCGACTCGCTGCGTGCCGGCGCGGTTACGGAAACGGGAAAAACCCCCGCACCCTGCACTCCCCGGACGCGCCGCGAATTTCGCGACGCATCCGGGAAGCACCAGGCGCAGAGGCATCAGGCTCGATCTTGCGAATCGAGCACTGTTGTCGCTTACTTGACTTCGACCTTGGCGCCGGCTGCCTCGAGTTCCTTGCGGAACTTGTCGGCTTCCGCCTTGCTCACGCCGTCCTTGACGGACGCCGGGGCCGACTCGACCAGATCCTTGGCTTCCTTGAGTCCAAGACCGGTGATCGCGCGAACCGCCTTGATCACTTCGACTTTTTTCTCGCCGATCGCGGCGAGCATCACGTTGAACTCGGTCTGCTCTTCCACCGGTGCCGCTGCGGCTGCGGCCGGGCCGGCTGCCATTGCCACGGGAGCTGCGGCGGACACACCGAACTTGTCTTCCATCGCCTTCACCAGCTCGGTGATGTCGATGAGGGTCATGTTGCCAATCGCGTCGAGAATTTCTTCTTTGGAAACGGCCATTGCTAGTTCCTCTTTGAATCGGATGGGGGAATACCGGAAATTACGGAATGGGCTGGAAAGCGTTATGCAGCCTTCTGATCACGAACCGCCGCAACCGCGCGCGTCACCATGGTGGCGGGCTCGGCGAGCGTGCGCGCCAATCTCTCGATCGGCGCCTTCATGACGTAAAGCAGCATGCCGAGCGCCTGTTCGCGCGTCGGCAGCGAAGCGAGGACATCGACATGGCTGGCCGGATACATCCGGCCGCTCATCGATACCAGCCGCGCTTTCAGCTTGTCGTTGGTCTTGGAGAATCCCTTGATCAACCGACCGGCAGCGCCAGGATCCTGCGTCGAAAAGGCGTAGATCATCGGTCCCGTCAACGCGTCTGCGACGCATGCGAAATCGGTGTTCTCCACTGCGCGACGGACCAGCGTGTTCTTCGATACCTTGAGGAACACACCGCCATCGCGCGCCTTGCGGCGCAGATCGGTCATTTGCGCGACCGTCAACCCGGCATACTCGGCGGCGACCAGTGAATGCGCCTGACCAGCCACTTCCGCAAGTTCGGCAACGAGCTCTTTCTTCTGTTGCAGATTGAGCGCCATATTTGACTCCGAACTTGGTTATCGCCACGACCCGTCCGGGCCGCGTCGACTGCAATCGAAACCTGCGGCGTCCTGCCTGCGGCTCCGCCGACACACCCGTGTCGGTGGTGTGGCCATCCCGGGATCCGGAGAGGCTGCACCATCTACGCAGGCACACCGTTGCCGGTGAAATTGAGGATCGGGGCATTGTTGGCCCCTTTCCGCCTGCGGTCTTTGACGACGCCACGGGCTTGCGCCCGCTTTGCCCCCAAAACTTGCTCCCGTTGCACCCTTAGGCGCAGCGGATCACGATCGCGGACGACGCTGTCGTCGCGATCAGTTGGAACGATCGGTTACAGCGACAGCGACGACTGGTCGACGGCGACGCCGAGTCCCATCGTGCTGGAGAGCGAGATCTTCTGAAGGAAATGACCCTTCGCGGTGGAGGGCTTGGCCTTGATGAGGTCGTGCAGCAGCGCGAGCAGGTTGTCCTTGAGCGCTGCGTCGTCGAAGCTGGCCTTGCCGATCGTCGCGTGGATGATGCCGGCCTTGTCATTGCGATAACGGATCTGGCCCGCCTTCGCATTCTTGACCGCCGTCACCACGTCCGCAGTGACGGTACCCACCTTCGGGTTGGGCATCAGGCCACGCGGCCCAAGCACCTGGCCCAACTTGCCGACCACTCGCATGGCATCGGGAGATGCGATTACCACGCCGTAATTCAAGTCTCCGGCGAGCATCTTCTCCGCAAGCTCCTCCATGCCGACGACATCCGCACCCGCCGCCTTGGCGGCCTCGGCCTTCTCACCAGCGGGCACGAACACAGCCACCCGGACCGTTTTGCCGGTACCGGCCGGCAGCACGGTCGAACCGCGCACACCCTGGTCCGACTTGCGCGCGTCGATCCCGAGGCGCACTGCAACGTCGATCGACTCTACAAACTTGGTCTTCGAGTTGGACTTGAGGATGCGCAGTGCCTCGTCGATCGGGTACAGCTTGCCCGCTTCGACCGGATTGCCCATCGCCTTGAAACGCTTCGTCAGCTTTGTCATGTCGTTACTCCACCACGTCCACGCCCATGCTGCGCGCGCTACCGGCAATGGTGCGCACTGCAGCGTCCAGACTCGCCGCCGTCAGGTCGGGTTCCTTCGCCTTGGCGATTTCCTCGAGCTGGGCGCGTGTGATCTTGCCGACCTTCTCCGTGTTCGGGCGCTTGGAGCCCGACTTCAGGTTGATGGCCTTCTTGATCAGGATCGTCGCGGGGGGCGTCTTGGTGATAAACGTGAAGCTGCGGTCCGAATACGCCGTGATGACCACGGGAATCGGCAGACCGGGCTCGAGCTTCTGCGTGGCCGCATTGAAGGCCTTGCAGAACTCCATGATGTTGAGGCCGCGCTGACCCAGCGCCGGACCGACCGGCGGACTCGGGTTCGCCTGGCCTGCCTTGACCTGCAACTTGATGTAACCGGTGACCTTCTTTGCCATGTTGCTTCTCCTGCGAGTGCAAGCGCCCGTGGTTGCGGGCTCCTCGCTGTTGGTGTTCTGCCGCTGCTCTACGTGTTTCGTGTTTCGCTTTGCCCTTGTAGAGCGGAGCTTGCTCCGCTCGAGCCGCCCGCATCAGCCGGGCAAGCTCGGCTCTACAGAATGATCACGCTTTTTCTACCTGTCCGAATTCGAGTTCAACTGGCGTGGAGCGGCCAAAAATCAGCACCGCGACCCGCAGGCGACTCTTGTCGTAGTTCACTTCCTCGACCACGCCGTTGAAATCGTTGAACGGGCCGTCTGTCACACGCACCATTTCGCCGGGCTCGAACAGCACCTTGGGCCGCGGCTTTTCGACGCCGTCCTGCACCCGACGCAGAATGTGGTTGGCTTCGTTTTCCTTGATCGGCACGGGCCGGTCGGCGGTACCGCCGATGAAGCCCATCACTTTCGGGGTTTCCTTGATCAAGTGCCATGACTCGTCGTCGATCCGCACCTTCTTGCCTTCTTCCGTCGCTTCGATCTGCACCAGCACGTAACCCGGGAAGAACTTGCGTTCGCTCTTGCGCTTCTGGCCACCACGCATTTCTACGACTTCTTCGGTCGGCACCAGAACTTCGCCGAAGCGGTCCTGCATGCCGGCGCGCCGAATGCGCTCGTCGAGCGACCGCTTGACCTGGTGTTCGAAGCCCGAATAGGCGTGCACCACGTACCAATGCTTCGCCATGTCAGCCCTTCGACTTCAGCAGCAGATCGAGAATCACCCAGCCCAGCAGCATGTCGATGAGCCAGAGCACCAGGCTGATGACGAAAACCACAATCACGACGACGATCGTCGTCTGGATCGTTTCCTGCCGCGTCGGCCACACGATCTTGCGCAACTCGAATTGCGACTCGCTCAGGAAGGAGCGCGAGCGCCGGCCGACCGCCGTGAAGAAGGTCAGCGCGAGGGCCCCGATGATTCCGGCAGCGAGCACGCCGCCACGCAATAGCCCAGATTCATTGGCGAACCAGTAGTAGCCCACGATGCCGCCGATCAGCAGCAGTACCGCGAGCACGAGTTGCGCGATTTCCATGGAGCCGGTGTTCGTGGTTTCGACTCGAGCGTTCATAACTTGTGACCTGAAGCGGATCCCGCCGGGCGCCAGTATCGCCGCCCTTCTGTCTCCACTCCCCGTCGTTCAATCCTCTGTAGGTGGCACGCCAGGAGGGACTTGAACCCCCAACCTGCGGTTTTGGAGACCGCTGCTCTGCCAATTGAGCTACTGGCGTAAGTGATTCGAGTCCCGGGCGCGATGCATCCGACCTTCCCCGCCTGCGTTCGCGGAATCCGCTTGCAGCGACGAACCGGATTACTTGATGATCTTGGCCACCACGCCCGCGCCGACGGTACGACCGCCCTCGCGAATGGCGAACCTGAGACCTTCTTCCATCGCGATCGGTGCAATCAGCGTCACCACCATCTGCACG
>JBKJSW010000128.1:0-5441 GCA_046595765.1 Ahniellaceae bacterium | reverse complement strand
GCGTTTACAAGGGCTATGTGCGCCCGCGCCGCTTCGATTTCAACACGATCGTTATCGGTGCGGGCTCGGCGGGGCTGGTGTCCTCGTACATCGCCGCCACCGCGCGCGCCAAAGTGGCATTGATCGAGCGCGACCGCATGGGTGGCGATTGCCTCAATACCGGTTGCGTACCGTCCAAGGCGTTGCTGCGCAGCGCCCGACTCGTGGCCGAAGCGCGCAATGCCGAGCGCTACGGGATTGCCACGGTCGCGGTCGAAGTCGACTTTGCGCGCGTGATGGAACGCGTGCAGTCGGTGATTGGCAAGATTGAACCGCACGATTCGATCGAGCGTTACACCGGTCTTGGCGTCGATGTCATCAAGGGTGAGGCGCGCATCCTCTCGCCGTGGGAAGTCGAGGTGGGTGGCAAGCGACTGAGCGCACGCAGCGTGATCATCGCCACCGGTGCGCGGCCAATGGTCCCTCCGATCCCCGGCATCGATAGCGTCGACGCGCTGACGTCGGACTCTCTGTGGGAATTGCGCACGCTGCCCAGGCGGCTGGTGGTGCTTGGCGGCGGGCCTATCGGCTGCGAGCTGAGCCAGGCGTTTGCGCGACTCGGAAGCAAGGTCACGCAGGTGGAAATGTCGGCGCGGCTGTTGCCGCGCGAAGACGCCGACGCCGCGAGCCAGGTCGAGGCCCGCTTCCGCGCCGAGGGCATCGAAGTGCTGACCGACTGCAAGGCCGTGCGGGTAGAGCGCGACGGCGACGGCGGGCGGTTGATCTGCGAAAAGGATGGAAAAGAAGTGGTGCTCGCCTTCGATCGCCTGTTGCTGGCACTGGGCCGCAAGGCGAACGTCGAAGGCTTCGGCCTGCAGGAACTGGGCGTGGTGATCAACGAGCGCGGCACCGTCGAGACCGACGCATTGATGCGCACCAACTTCCCCAACATCCTCGTGGCCGGTGATGTCGCCGGCCCGTACCAGTTCACGCACGTGGCCGCGCACCAGGCCTGGTACGCGTCGATCAATGCACTGCTGGCGCCGTTCTGGAGCTTCAAGGTCGATTACCGGGTGATTCCGTGGGCGACGTTCACTGATCCGGAAGTCGCGCGCGTGGGAATGTCGGAAGACGCCGCGAAGGAGAAGGGCATCGAGGTGGAAGTCACGAAATACCTGCTCGACGACTTGGATCGCGCCATCGCCGACTCGGCCGACCATGGCTTCGTCAAAGTACTCACCGCGCCGGGCAAGGACAGGATATTGGGGGCGACCATCGTGGCCGAGCATGCTGGCGAGTTGCTCGCGGAGTTCGTGCTGGCGATGAAGCACGGCATCGGACTCAACAAGCTGCTCGGCACGATCCACATCTATCCGACGATGAGCGAAGCGAACAAGTACGTGGCCGGGGCCTGGAAACGCGCGCATGCGCCGCAAGGTCTGCTGAAGATGTCAGAGCGATTCCTTGCCTGGCGGAGAGGCTGATCCGATGCGCGTCCTGATCGCATTTCTCATGTTGCTGGGTTCCGCAATGGCTGCTGCGAATCCGGCCGCCGCGTCGTTCGACAATACCCATGCCGCGTGGAACCGGATGCTCGCCGCCCACGTGCACTGGAACGCGGCGGGCACCGCCACCACCGTCGACTACGCCGCCTTCGCCCGCGATCGCAAAGCGCTGACGAGCTACATGGACGCGCTGGCCTCGGTACCGGAGCCGGAGTATCGGCGTTGGCCGCTGGCCGAGCGCCAGGCATTCCTCATCAACGCGTACAACGCAGGCACCGTGAGGTTGGTGTTGACGCGGTATCCCGGCCTTGCATCCATCAAGGACATCGGCGGGCTGTTCGGATCGCCGTGGAAACAAGACGCGCTCGTACTGCTCGGGAAACAGCGGACCCTGAACTTCGTCGAGCACACCATGCTGCGCGGCGCGCGGGACTACGCGGATCCGCGCATCCACTTCGCGGTCAACTGCGCGTCGATCGGCTGCCCGGCACTGCGGCCCGAGGCTTACCTGGGAGCGAAGCTGGAACGACAGCTCGATGACCAGACCCGACGCTTCCTCCGCGATCGCAGCCGCAATCGCAACGACCCGCGCGCCGGCTTGCGCGTGTCGAAAATCTTCGACTGGTACCACACTGATTTCGACGCGCACGCGGGCGGGGTCGGTGCCTTCCTGGCCCGTTACGCGGCGGAGCTGGAGCTGGATCGCGCGACCGCGCAGCGGCTCGCCACGGGTGGCGTGACGGTGGGTTTCAACCCGTACGACTGGCGTTTGAATGGCCAGCAGCCATGATGCACGGGCATTATTTGCACGATCCTGCTGGCATGGCTGATGACGTTGCCAGTTGCCGGCGTCCTGGCCCACACACCACGCACATTTTGCGCGCCCGATATCAACTGGAAACGCCATGAACATGCCAACCGCACACGACGACGTCCGCCGTTACTACGGCGAGGTCCTGCAATCCACGGGGGACCTCAAGACCGGTGCCTGCTGCCCGACCGAAGTCATGCCGGAACGATTGCGGTTGCTGCTGGCCGATATCCATCCCGAGGTCACAAGCCGCTTCTATGGCTGCGGTTCGCCCTTGCCGCCGGCGGTCGCAGGCATGACGGTGCTCGACCTTGGCTGTGGCACCGGCCGTGATGTGTACCTGCTGTCGCGACTCGTTGGCGAACAGGGCAGGGTCATTGGAGTCGACATGACCCCCGAGCAGCTCGAAGTCGCCCAACGACACCGGCAATGGCATGCCGAGCGCTACGGGCATGCGCAATCGAATGTGTCGTTCGTCGAGGGCCACATCGAGCAACTCGATGCCTGCGGCATCGCCGATGCGAGCGTCGATGTCGTCGTCTCCAATTGCGTACTGAATCTCTCTCCGCAGAAGGAGCGCGTGTTCGCCGAGATCTTCCGGGTGCTGAAGCCCGGTGGCGAGCTGTATTTTTCGGACGTGTTCGCAGATCGCCGCATCCCGGCCGCGCTGCGCTCCGATCCCGTGCTGCTGGGCGAGTGCCTGTCGGGGGCGCTGTACACCGAGGATTTCCGCCGGCTGATGGAGCGCGTCGGCTGCGCCGATGTACGCAGCGTCAGCCAGGCGCCGATCCCGATTTACGACCCGCAGATCGAGGCGAAGATCGGCATGGTCGGCTTCCGCTCGATCACCCTGCGCGCGTTCCGGATGGCGCTGGAGGACCGCTGCGAGGACTACGGCCAGGTGGCGACCTACCTCGGCACCATCGACGGACTTCCCCATGCCTTCATGCTCGACGACCACCATCGCTTCGAAACCGGCCGACCGATGCTGGTGTGCGGCAACACCTTCGACATGCTCGCGCAATCGCGTTACGGCGTGCACTTCCGCCTGACCGGTGATACCCGCACCCACTTCGGCCTGTTCGATTGCACCACCGCACCGGTGGCCGCGTCGACCGCTGCCGGCGCCTGTTGCTGAGGCCGATGCAGCCCAGTCTCGCCATCATCGTTCCTGCAGGTCCCGGTGACCGTGCGTGGCAAGCGCTGCTGCCACAACTCGCCGCGGCGGGCGCTCGCGAGCTCGTCCTGGTGGTGCCCGCTGGTGAAACTCCTGCGGCTGGGTTTTTGCCGGCTGGCGTGCGCCTGGTCGAGGCAGCGGTGGGCAGGGCGCAGCAACTCAATGCCGGCGCTGCGGCGACGATCTCGCAGTGGTTGTGGTTCGTACACGCCGATACGCGGCTGGATGCTTCGACGCTCAATGCACTGCACCGATTCCTCGCTGCCGACGCCACCGCGATCGGTTACTTCGACCTGCGTTTCCTGCGCGACGGGCCGCGCCTGACCGTGTTGAACTCGCTTGGCGCGCATGTCCGCAGTCGCTGGCTGGGCCTGCCGTTCGGCGACCAGGGTCTGCTAATGCCGCGCCGGGTCTTCGATGCACTCGGTCATTTCGATCCTGGTCACGCGGGAGGCGAAGACCATGCACTGGTCTGGGCGGCACGCCGTGCCGGAGTGCCACTAAAACCGGTGGGCGCGCCGATCCACACCAGCGCGCGCAAGTACGCGCAGCGGGGCTGGTGGACGACGACACGCCAGCACCTGCGCCTGACCTGCGTGCAGGCCTGGCGATACTCGCGCATGCAGCGCCTGCGGTGAGTTCCGGCGTTGCCATCTTCGTGAAGACGCCGGCACTGTCGCCGGTCAAGACACGGCTTTGGCCCGGACTGGGCCAGCAACTTTCCGTCGCGCTGTACCTGATCGCCGCCGAGGCCGTCGCATCGGTGACCGCAGCCGCGCGACAGCAGGTCGACTTGCAGGCGTACTGGGCCGTGGCCGAAGCCGATGCCCTCGACGGCGATGCGTGGCCGGACCTGCCGCACCTGCCGCAGGGCGAGGGTGGACTGGGCCAACGCATGGCGCACGTCTATCGATTGCTGCGCATGCGCCACCGCGGCGCGCTGCTGGTTGGTGCGGACACGCCGCAACTGATCTCCGCCGCGCTCGAGCGTGCCGCGCGGTGGTTGGCATCCACGGAATCAAGACTGGTGATGGGGCGCTCAGAAGATGGGGGCTTCTGGTTGTTTGGCGGCAATGTCGACGTGCCTGACGATGCGTGGCTCATGCCGCACTACAGCACTGGCGATACGGCGAGTGAATTCATCGCAGCGCTCGGGCCGGCCGGCGATTGGCTGTACCTCGAAACACTGCGCGACATTGATACGGTTGCTGACCTTCCGGGCGTGCACGCCGATCTCTCGGCGCTGTCGGCGCCGACGGACGCGCAATCGCGGCTGCTGGAGTGGCTGCAGGGTTTGCCGGTGGCGCTGGAGGCGCGCGCGTGACCGCGTGGCTGCTTGCGAACCAGGGCCTGGCACGCATCGCGGTGGTGGGCGGGCTGCTGGTGCTGCTGCTGGTGTCACAACGCTGGCGGCCGCGGCGTGGAAATGTCGGCGGGAAACGTCGACAACTGCGCAATATCGCGATGGCGTTGATTTCCTCGGCGCTTGTGTATCTGATCCTGCCGGTCACTGCAGTGGCATTCGCCGCGCAGGTCGCCGCTATGAAGTTCGGGTTGTTCAACGCGCTGTCGTGGCCCGTCGGCGTGGAACTCGTGGCGGGCGTCATCCTGCTCGACCTCGCGATCTACTGGCAGCATCGAGGGTTCCATCGGGTGCCGGCGCTTTGGCGAATGCACCGCGTTCACCACAGCGACATCGGATTCGATGCGTCCCTCGGGCTGCGCTTCCATCCCGCGGAAATTCTCATCTCGATGCTCTACAAACTGGCGCTGGTGGCCGCGCTGGGCATTGCACCGCTGACGATGCTGTTCTACGAAATCCTGCTGGCATCGTTCGCGCTGTTCACCCATGCCGATGTGGCCATTGCGCCGCACTGGGACCAGCGACTGCGCCGCGTATTCGTGACTCCCGACTGGCACCGCGTGCATCATTCGGCCCATCGCGACGAGACCGACAGCAACTACGGCA
>JBKJSW010000111.1:0-6009 GCA_046595765.1 Ahniellaceae bacterium | reverse complement strand
GGAGTACGCAGGCTCATGGTGTGCCTCCCGTCAGGAACAGGAACCAGACCAGCACCAGCGTCGCCGCGGCAGTGAACGCGAGCACGGCGTAACCGCTCGCGTACGCAGACTTGAGCTCGAAGCCACGCCCGGCGACGCTGGTGCTGGTCTGGTTCCTGTTCCTGACGGGAGGCACACCATGAGCCTGCGTACTCCGCTCGCGGATGCGCGTGGACTGGGTTCGGCCCGGTCCGGCGTGCATCACTGGTGGGTGCAACGACTCACCGCGGTCGCGCTCATTCCGCTCACGATGTGGTTCGTCTGGATCGGTACGGACCTCCTTTCCGCCGATTTCGACACCGCGCGCGCGTTCGTCGGCGCGCCGCTGCATACCCTCCTGTTCGCGGCCTTCATCGTGGCGCTGTTCTGGCACGCGCAACTCGGTCTGCAGGTCGTGATCGAAGACTACGTGCATACGCGCTGGCTTGAACTGACTCTGCAGGTACTGGTGAAATTCGCGGCGATCCTCGGTGCACTGGCGTCGCTGCTCGCGTTGATCCGCATAGGGCTCACGAACTGATGGCCGCGTATCCAATCATCGATCACGTTTACGACACTGTCGTCGTCGGTGCTGGCGGCGCAGGTCTCCGCGCGACCATGGGCATGGCGGCGAAAGGCCTCAGCACGGCCTGCATCTCCAAAGTGTTCCCGACGCGCTCGCATACCGTCGCCGCGCAGGGCGGCATCTCCGCGGCGCTCGGCAACATGGGCCATGACGACTGGCGTTTCCATTTCTACGACACGATCAAGGGTTCCGACTGGCTCGGCGACCAGGACGCGATCGAGTACATGTGCAAGGAGGCTATTCCCGCGGTCATCGAACTCGAGCACTACGGCGTGCCGTTCTCGCGCACTGAAGAAGGCAAGATCTACCAGCGGCCGTTCGGTGGCATGACCACGGATTACGGCAAGGGGACCGCGCAGCGAACGTGCGCCGCAGCCGACCGCACCGGGCACGCCATGTTGCACGCGCTTTACCAGCAATCGCTGAAGCATGACGCCCGTTTCTACATCGAGTTCTTCGCGCTGGATCTGCTGATGGACGACGACGGCGTATGCCGCGGCGTCATGGCATGGGACCTTTCCACCGGCACGCTGCATCGCTTCCGAGCGCAGGCCGTCATCCTTGCGACCGGTGGCTATGGCCGCGCGTATTTCTCCTGCACCTCGGCCCACACTTGCACGGGCGATGGTGGCGGCATGGTGCTGCGCGCCGGCCTGCCGCTGCAGGACATGGAATTCGTGCAGTTCCACCCGACCGGTATCTACGGCGCCGGTTGCCTCATTACCGAAGGCGTGCGCGGCGAGGGCGGCTACCTCACGAATTCGAAGGGCGAGCGTTTCATGGAGCGCTACGCGCCCAACGCCAAGGACCTCGCCTCGAGAGACGTCGTGTCCCGCGCCATGACCATCGAAATCCGGGAAGGCCGCGGCGTGGGTCCCCGCAACGATCACATCCACCTGAACCTCATGCACCTCGGGCCGGAAGTCATCAACGAGCGCCTGCCGGGGATTTCCGAAACCGCGAAGATCTTTGCGGGCGTCGACACCACCAAGGAACCGATCCCGGTGCTGCCGACCGTCCACTACAACATGGGTGGCATCCCGACCAACTATCACGGTGAAGTCGTGATCCGGCAGGGCGACAATCCCGATCACGTGGTGCAGGGGCTGTTTGCGATCGGCGAGGCGGCGTGCGTGTCGGTGCATGGCGCCAACCGGCTTGGCTCCAACTCATTGCTGGACCTCGTAGTCTTTGGCCGCGCTGTGGCCAATCGGTGTGGAGAAATCCTCAAGCCCGCGGCGAACCAGCCCGAGCCGCACCAGGGTTCTACCGATCGGGCGCTCGCGGGATTCGACCGCTTGCGCCACGCGGATGGCGCCCGTTCGACTGCGGAGATCCGCGACGAAATGCAGGCGACGATGCAGCGCGATGCCGCGGTTTTCCGTACGGGGGAGACGCTCAAGGAAGGTTGCGCGAAGATCGGCGAAACGTTGACGAGCTTCGCCGACGTGCGCGTGACGGATCGCTCGCTCCATTGGAATTCCGATCTGGTCGAGACGCTGGAATTGCAGAACCTGCTGGGACAGGCGGTGGTCACGATGTGGGCGGCCGAGAACCGGAAGGAATCACGCGGCGGCCACGCCCGCGAGGATTTCCCCGAGCGCGATGATGCCGAGTGGCTCAAGCACACCCTGATCGGCATCGACGACGCGGGCAACGTCAACATTGATTACCGGCCGGTGCATCTCTACACGCTCACCAGCGACGTCGAAGCGGTGCCACCCAAGCCGCGCGTCTACTAGTTCCCGAGGATCGTCACCATGGCGCAATTCACGCTCCCCAAGCATTCGAAGGTCGAACGCGGCAAGACCTTCCGCGCGCCTGCCGGCGCCAAGGCGGTCAGGGTCTTCCAGATCTACCGCTGGAACCCGGACGACGACGCGAACCCGCACATCGACAGCTATGAGGTCGACATGGCCGCGTGCGGACCGATGGTCCTCGACGCGCTGATCAAGATCAAGAACGAGATCGATCCGACGCTCACGTTTCGCCGCTCCTGCCGCGAAGGCATTTGCGGGTCATGCGCCATGAACATCGACGGCACCAACACCCTGGCCTGTACGAAGCCGGTGGAGGACTGCGGCAAGGGCAGCGTCAACGTGCTGCCGCTACCGCACATGCCGGTGGTCAAGGACCTGGTGCCGGATCTCACCCAGTTCTACGCACAGTACGCATCGATCAAACCCTGGCTCCGCACGCAATCCTCGCCGCCCCCGGACCGCGAGCGACTGCAGTCGCCGGAAGACCGCAAGAAGCTCGACGGGCTTTACGAGTGCATCCTCTGCGCCTGCTGCACGACTTCGTGCCCGAGTTACTGGTGGAACGGCGACAAGTACCTCGGCCCCGCGGTATTGCTGCAGGCCTATCGATGGATCGTCGATTCCCGCGACGAGGACACGGGCGCGCGCCTCGACGACCTGCACGATCCGTTCAAGCTTTATCGCTGCCACACCATCATGAACTGCACCAAGACCTGTCCCAAGGGCTTGAATCCCGCGAAGGCAATCGCCGAAACGAAGAAGCTCCTGGTCGAGCGGGTTGGAGCCTAGCCCGCCGCTGCGAGAAGCTTGCGACTCCGTCATGCCGATGGATGCACCTGCGATCGTTCTGGCGCGCCTGCGCTGGCGCTGCCGGCGCGGTACGCGCGAGCTGGATGCGTTGCTGACCTGGTACCTCGCGCAACACTTCCCCCAAGCGGACGCCAACGAGCAGGGCGCGTTCGAGCGCCTGCTGGAAGCCCAGGATCCCGACGTATACGACTGGTGCATGGGCAAAGTCTCTCCGCCGGATGCCGGCATTGCCGCAGTGATCGATGCCATCCGCGCCCACCATCGCGTTTGACTGGCAGCCTTCGCAGGGCTGGCGTTTCGCCCGATGGGCGGGCCTGCTGGTCGGCGCGATGTGCCTCGCGTGGGCCGGAATCGATGTGCTTGCGAAGTCGGGGCTGGCGGTGCTCGCGGGTTGGCTCGAGTGGCGCAACCTGCGCTTCGAGCGCGATTGGCGACGCAGCGGGTGGAAGCTCGACGGCGACGGGGCGTGGAGCTGGCGACGCGCCAACGGCGCCGCAGGCACGGCATCGCTGGTCCAGGCGACGCTGCTCGGCCCGCTGCTGGTATTGAACCTGCGCGCGGCTGAAGGGCGCATCGACCTGCCGATCTGGCCCGACGCGCTGGACGATGCGACGCGGCGTCGCCTGCGCGTGCGGCTTGCAAACCTGTCGGCGGAACCGGCACCGCCAGGAACCTGACCATCCAACGGCAGGTATCGGTCGTGTAAGCTCTCCGGCCACTTGGCAGCACCTCCTCGCATGTTCCATCCGCTCGCGCTCAGCATCGGGCTGCGCTATACGCGCGCCAAGCGACGCAATCATTTCATTTCCTTCATCTCCGGCGTTTCGATGCTTGGCATCACGCTGGGCGTGGCGGCGCTCATCACCGTGATCTCGGTGATGAATGGATTCGAGAAGGAACTGCGCGAGCGCATCCTTGGCATGGTCGCGCATGCCACGATCTCCGGCGCCGATCGGGACGGCCTGGACGACTGGAACCGGGTCATGGTGGCTGCGCGCAAGACGCCGCACGTGATCGGCGCATCGCCGTTCGTCGAGCGCGAAGTCATGGTGCAGGGCGCGCGCGTCTCCGGCGGTGCCATCCGCGGCGTCGACCCGCTTCTCGAAGCCTCGGTGACCGAACTACCCGGCAAGGTGATCGCCGGCAAGTGGTCGTCGCTCGTGCCTGGCGCGTACAACGTGATCCTGGGCCAGGAACTCGCGTACGCAATTGGCGCCGAAGTGGGAGACAACGTCCAGGTGTTCGCACCCATGACGCGCACGACGCCGGCCGGCGTGCTGCCGGTGACGCGGCGCTTCACGGTGACCGGGATCTTCTCGGTGGGCCACCAGGACTACGACCGCTACGTCGCCGTGCTGCACATGAGCGACGCGCAGAAACTGCTGCGCATGGGCGACTCCGTATCGGGTGTGCGGCTGAAACTCGACGACCTGTTCCTCGCCTACAAGGTGGCCAGCAGCCTGCGCGATCGCCTCGGCGGTTTCTATGCCGTGTCGGACTGGACGCGCGAGCAGTCGAATTTCTTCCGCGCGATCCAGACCGAGAAGGCGGTGATGTTCATCATCCTGTCCCTGATCGTCGGCGTCGCCGCGTTCAACCTGGTGTCATCACTGGTGATGCTGGTCACGGACAAGCAGGCCGACATCGCCATCCTTCGCACGCTGGGCCTGGCGCCGCGCAGCGTGATGGGCGTCTTCATGGTGCAGGGCATGCTGATCGGCATCATCGGCATTGTCAGCGGGGTGCTGCTCGGTGTGCTCCTGGCCCAGAACGTGTCGCCCCTGATGCACCTGATCGAACGGACTTTTGGCTTCCAGTTGCTTCCGGCTGAGATCTACTACATCAGCGATCTTCCGTCCGACACGCGCGGCGCCGACGTGGTGCGGATCGTGATCGTGGCTTTCGTGATGTCGCTGATTGCAACGATCTACCCCGCATGGCGCGCGTCGCGGACGCCACCTGCGCAGGCGCTGCGCTATGAATGATCCGAACGCCGAAGCCGCCGGCCCGGTCGCTACGGCGGTCATCCATTGTCGCGGCATCACCAAGACATACAGTGAAGGCCCCATCCGCACCGAAGTGCTGGCGGGCGTGGACCTTGATGTGGCACGGGGCGAGACGCTCGCCATTGTCGGCGCGAGCGGTGCCGGCAAGAGCACGCTCCTGCATATCCTGGGTGGGCTCGACCTGCCGACTGCCGGCGAGGTGCACGTCGAGGGCGCACGCATGTCGGCGTTGTCTGATGCAGCGCGCGGTGCGGTACGCAATCGCAGCCTCGGATTCATCTACCAGTTCCATCACCTCCTGCCCGAGTTCAGCGCGCTCGAGAACGTGGCGATGCCGCTCGCCATCGGCGGTGCGCGCATGCCGGAGGCGCGAGCCAGGGCCTCGGCGCTGCTGGAGCGCGTCGGGCTCAGCAAGCGCCTCGAGCATAAGCCCGGCGAAATGTCCGGTGGCGAGCGCCAACGATGCGCGGTTGCGCGTGCGCTGGTGACGCGGCCTGCGTGTGTGTTCGGCGACGAACCCACAGGCAATCTCGACCATCGCAATGCCGAACAGGTGTATGAACTCATGCTCGAGCTCAACCGCGAAGTCGGTACGAGCCTGGTGATCGTGACGCACGACCGGGACCTGGCCGCGCGCATGGATCGTGTGCTTGAAATCGTGGACGGGAGACTGGTTCCACTGCGCACCTAGAAGGGCTCAACATGTCACGGACGACTACCCAACCAACAGCCCATGCCGGCACAGCGACGTTCGCATCGCCCATCGCGATCGCATTCGCGATCATCGGTGCACTGGCCACCTTGCGGCTTCCGCAACTCCCGTCGGTGC
>JBKJSW010000157.1:0-2813 GCA_046595765.1 Ahniellaceae bacterium | reverse complement strand
CGAGTCCCCCGGTGGATTCACGACGCGGTGGGTCGTGGATGGATACACGTGGTTGCTCAGTCGCTGCAGCATGTCGCCGATGTTCACGACGATGGTGTCGGCATCCGCGGTGAAGGGTACCCACTCGCCCTGCCGCGACTTGACCTCGAGCCCCGCTGCGCTCGCGCCGACCAGCAGCGTGATGAAGTTGATGTCCTCGTGTGCGCCGGCGCGCACATTCGGCACGTCATCCTGCGTGATCGGCGGATAGTGGATGGGTCGCAGGATCGAATTGCCAAAGTTGGTCTTGTCGACAAAGTAGTCCTCCGGCAGACCGATATGCAGCGCAAGGGCACCCAGCACCCGCGAGCCGAGTGCATCGAGTGCTTCGTACAGCCCGTAGCCGAACTCGCGCATTTCCGGGACCTCGTCCGGCCACAGGTTGGGCGGCATCACTTCGGCATACGCCGAGCCATCGGGCAATTCGCGCCCGATGTGCCAGAACTCCTTCAAATCCGGATACTTGGAGTCTTTCGCGGTCTCCACGCCGAATGGCGTGTAGCCGCGCGCCCCGCCCGAGCCCGGCACGACGTAGCGGCGCTTGGTCGCATCTGGCAACGCGAAAAATCGGACGGCGGCCTCGTACGCACCGCCGATGAGCGCCGGCTCGATGCCGTGGCCACGGATGCCGGCAAAACCCCATTCCTGGTAGGCGGCACCCAGTTCGGCGACGAACGTCGCGCGATCGGCGGGATCCGCGGAGGGATCGAAGCGGCGTATGTCGAGGGTGGGTATGCGTGCGGTCATCGTGATCATCATTCCGGAAGGTGGGATCGCCAGCTCACGCAGCCGCTCGGACGGCATCGGCGAGCTGCTGGCTCAGCCGCTCGACTTCGGACGCGTCCTCGGCCTCGATGGTGACGCGCACCAGCGCTTCGGTGCCGGACGCGCGCAGGATGACCCGTCCGCGTTCCGCCAGCGTCGATTCGACTGCGCGCAATGCCGCCTTGACCGAGTCGCGCTCGAGCGGACGCGCGCCCGCCATGATCGGTACGTTGACCGTAGTCTGCGGCAGGCGCCGCATCGGTGCGACGGCCTCGTGCAGCGAACGCGAACCCGCCTGCAAGGCAAGCAACACCTGCAGGGCGCTGACGATGCCGTCGCCGGTCGTGGTCTTGTTGAGACAAAGGATGTGGCCCGAGCTCTCGCCGCCGAGCCACGCGTGTTCATCCTTCATCATCCGGTGTACGTACCGGTCGCCCACGCGCGCGCGCAGGAAATCGTGGCCGAGCGCCGTGATCGCCTGCTCAAGGCCAAAATTGCTCATGAGCGTTCCGACCACCGGCCCGGTCAACTTGCGCGCCCCGACCCAGTGCGCCGCGATCACGTACAGGAGTGCATCACCGTCCTGCACGTTGCCGGCGCGGTCGACCATCATCACGCGATCGCCATCGCCATCGAAGGCGATGCCGATGTCGGCTTCGCGCTCGCGCACCGTGCGCTGCAGCAGTGAGAGGTCGGTCGCGCCGCAGCCGAGGTTGATGTTGAGACCGTCGGGCTCGACGCCGATGGCGTGCACGTTCGCGCCGAGTTCGGCCAGCACCGCAGGTGCCACGCGGTAGGTCGCGCCGTGCGCACAATCCACCACCATGTTCACGCCGGCAAGGGACAGCCCGCGCGCGGTGCTCTTGCAGAACTCGACGTAGCGGCCCTCGACGTCCGGAACGCGCCGCACCTTGCCCAACCGATGCGCCTCGACGGTCGCGAAGGGCTGCAGCAGCTCGAGCTCGATGCTTTCCTCCACCGCGTCCGAAAGCTTCTCGCCGCGGCCGGAGAACAACTTGATCCCGTTGTCGAGGTAGGGATTGTGCGACGCGCTGATGACGATACCTGCGCCGCCGTCGAAGGTCCGCGTCAGGTGCGCGATGGCGGGAGTCGGCATCGGGCCGAGCAGCTGCACGTCGATTCCCGCGGCAGTCAGGCCCGCTTCCAGCGCCGATTCGAACATGTAACCGGAAATGCGGGTGTCCTTGCCGATGAGCACGGTACGGGCGCCTTCGCGGGCCAGCGCGCGTCCGATTGCCGCGCCGAGGCGCAGCATGAAGTCGGCGGTGATCGGCTCTTCGCCGACCCGGCCGCGAATGCCGTCAGTACCAAAATACCTGCGCTGGGTCATGCTGTTGTCTCTGGGTGCCGTCGCGGATTGTATGCGTTGCGGCGAGCGGCGATGTGACCGCCGCGAGGGTTGCTATCGTCGCCGCGGTTGCCGAAAGTAGCGGGAACGAAGGGAAAGGCATGCGCGGAACGTCAATCGACATTATCGGGGGTGGACTTGCGGGCGCGCTCATGGCCGGGCTGCTGGCACGGCGGGGCTTCCGTGTCACGGTGTACGAGCGCCGATCCGACCTCCGGCGCGGCGTTGTCGGCGGCGGCCGCTCGATCAACCTGGCGCTGGCGGAACGCGGTCTCAACGCTCTGCGCAAGGCCGGCATCGAGCAGGAGGTACTGGCCAACGCGGTCATGATGCGGGGTCGGTGCATCCACGCGCGCGACGGATCCACCCGGCTGCTGCGCTACGGGCGCGACGACAGCGAGGTGATCTGGTCCATCAACCGCGGGCGCCTCAACGGACTGTTGCTCGACTTTGCCGAGCGGTGCGGCGCGACGGTCGCATTCCAGCAGCGCGTCGAGAGCATCGATTTCGCCGCCGACCGCATGCGCATCGTCGACGAACGCGACGGACGCGAGTGGACGGTCGGCTGCGCCGTGGCATTCGGCTGCGACGGCGCGGGTTCCGCCGTACGCGATGCGATCGGCCGCGAGGCAGCGCTCGG
>JBKJSW010000127.1:0-7609 GCA_046595765.1 Ahniellaceae bacterium | reverse complement strand
CCAGGAAGTCACGGCCCGCCACACGGTCATCAGATGGGTGCAGCGCTATGACCTGCGCTCCGTACTGCGCGAGATGTCGCTGCTGCGGGCTGAGTTCATCCACCACTTGCTGGCCTTCGACGGCGAAAATGCCGGTCTGGACGCGAATGCGCGCCTCCTCAATGCAAAGACCGTCCATCGCATCCTCGACGACATCGTTCACGAGGCAACCGATACCTTCCTCAAGCTGAAAGATCGGGACGATTGAGTGGCGCCTGCTGGCGCACGGAAATGCTCGTCGGCGACCAGGAGAATCCCATGGTGCGAATCGTCTTCGGTGTGATCGCCGGATTCCTCGGCTGGCTCGTCGCGTGGGTCGGCAGCGAAGTGCTGCTCGCCGCCATCTCGCCCGACCTCTACGGCGTGCACCAGGCGGCGTTCCAGGCGGCCATTGAAAATGGCGGTCCGTTCACTGCCGACACCACGATGCTGCTCGTGCAGGTCGTACTCGGTGCGATCGTCTCGTTGCTTGCCGGATTCCTCGCGGCGACCGTGGCCGGCGGGAACAGGCGCGCGTCCCTGGTGCTCGGCGTCCTGCTGGTGGCGATGGGACTGCTGAAGGCCGCGATGTCCTGGGCTTACGTTCCACTCTGGTACCACCTGTTCTTCACGGCTTTGCTTCTACCCATGGCGGTGGCGGGCGGAAGACTTTGCACCGATGGGGCGATCACGAGCACCCGCGACCGTCGGGCCAGCGCGATGGACACCAAGTGATGCAGGGCGCACCGTGCGTCGCCTGCCGTCCGATGTCCGGCGCGAAGCTCCTGCCCTGACTGCGGCGTGGCCCTGAGCATGGAGAGCGAGCATGGAAACCAGAAGCGCGGCGGCGGCATCCGTAGCGTCGTCCTCGCAGCCGGCCATGGCTTCAGGGGAATGCGACATGCCGCGCTGCACGACGCCGCGATCCGCCAGGCGCTCGCCGGCCTCGCGGCGCTGGTCCCGGTCTCCGTGCTGTTGCCGCTCAGCGACCTCGAACACCTGGTCCTCGTGCTCTCGATGATGCAAGTGGTGCTGATGGAATTCGTCAACTCGGCGATCGAGTCCACCGTGGATCGCATCTCTCTCGAAACCCACCCCTTGTCGGGACGGGCCAAGGATCTCGCGAGCGCCGCCGTCGGAATCTCGGTGTTGATGTGCGGCCTTTGCTGGCTCGTCATCGCGGGTCCGGTGCTCATGCGCTGGGCGGCCGCGCCATGATTTTCCCGCAACCCGCAAGACGGTCGCGATGAAACTGGTTTTCACCAGGGGTGCCGGCAAGCACGACCGAATGGATATCGTTCGCGACGATGCGATCCCCGAGCAAGTGGACTGTCCCAAGCAGGGCATCATTCCCCACGACATGGTCCATTACGCGGTCGAGAGCTTGCTGCAGCAGCGCGGCTTCCTGCGGCGGGTGCTGCACGGCGAAGCTGCCGCGTTCGGGATGGGAGCCGAAGCGGAAAGCGACGGTGTGGAAAGACTCGTGGAAGTTTTCCAGGCGGACGGCTGGGATGGATTCAGCACGCCTGCCCGCGACATGCTCGACTTGTATCGCGTCACGTGCGAGGCGCGCGCATGCCCCGCGCTCGCCGTTGACGTCGGCGACATCGAGGCCGTGCGCCAACGCATCCTCGAACTCACTGCAGAGTGGCAGGCGGTACCCGTCGGCAAGTCGATGACGCTGCAATTCTGATCCTAGCGATCGATGCTGGAGCCGGGATTCGCGGCATGATGCGCGCAGCGCGCGGCATCCCTCCGGAACCGCTGCGCCATCGACGTGGAGGACCTGATGAACACATTGCTCGGCGCTGCGGGCGCGATTGCACTGCTCACCGGACTCGCGCATTCCGTGCTTGGGGAGCGCCTGATTTTTCGACACCTGCGATCGAGGGGCGTCGTGCCCACTCGCAGCGCGGCTCCGCTGCGCGAGCGGCACGTCCGGATCCTCTGGGCCACCTGGCACCTCGCGACCGTCTTCGGCCTCGCCTTTGCGGTGGTGCTGTTCCGGCTCGCGGTGCAAGGCGCGCACGGCCCGCTGGAGTTGGTGTTCGTGCGCACGATCGCCCTCGCGCACGTGGGTGGCTCACTGCTGGTCCTCGTCGCCACCCGGGGTCGCCACCCCGGCTGGATCGCGCTGCTGGCCGTGGCCGCGCTTGCCTGGTTCGGTGCTGGCGCGTGACTCCCGGACCGGCGCTTGCAGCAGCATCCGTCGCAGGCGCAGCGGCCTCGCGCCGGCTCCCATGGCGATCAAGTGATCCTGCAGGTGCGATCGGTGACTGCGTCAAGGGGCGAGCAGTCCGCGCGCTCGAGCGGGCGAAGATCCTGATGGTGGAGAATGCCGGCACCGTACCGACCGGCGACGCCGGAGCGTCTTCAGTCCCGCGTCCCGATCCATCACCGGTGGAGGAGTCCTCGATGCCGAAACAGAATGCCCTTTGGATCCGTGTTCTGGTCGCGCTCGCGCTGCTGTTTTGCGGCGCCTGCGCGTCCATGGCCGCCCGCGTTGGCGACGTCGCCGACGTCGAATGGAAGCTCGCGGCCTGGACGCTGAGTTCGCTGCCCGCCGGCAACACCGGCATCACCGCCACATTCGCCGATGGCGAAATTTCGGGCTTCAGCGGCGTCAACTCGTTCGGCGCGGCGTGCCGCATGACACCGGATGGCAGCTTCCGGATCGGCGCCATGCGCATGACCAAGCGCGCGGGTCCGGAACCGGCGATGCGCGCGGAGGGCGCATTCAGCACGCTGCTTGCACAGGCACGTTCGTGGCAGTTGCGCGGCGACAGGCTGACCCTCTTCGACGCTTCAGGCAACGAGTCGCTCAGCTTCACGCGCCGGCCCGCGTCCAGAGCGACGCGATGAAGAAGGCCTTTCCGATCCTGGTGCTCGTCGCCGCCGCGCTGCTCGCCTACGCGGGGCTCGACCACTCGCCCGTCACACGGCCGGAACGAGGAGCAGGCACCGGAGTCCCGGCAGATCGTTCGCCTTCCCCGGAGGCTCCGCGCATTCGCGACCGCGAAGCGGGCGGCCAGCTCCACGGCAGCGGCATCGTCGTCAAGGTGCTTGCCGACGACAATGAAGGCGACCGGCACCAGCGCTTCCTCCTGCGCCGCGAGTCCGGTGCGACGCTGCTCATCGCGCACAACATCGACCTCGCACCCAGGGTCGAATCACTCGATCGCGGCGACGCCGTGGAATTCTTCGGCGAATTCGAACCGAATGCAAAGGGCGGCGTCGTGCACTGGACGCATGACGATCCCGCGGGGCGCCACGTCGATGGATGGCTGCGGCACGAGGGACGCACGTACCAATAGCGACTTCACGGAATCGTGGGCAGCGTCGCAGCGCCCCGCTCCACGACTCATCGCAGCCTGGGCTTTTGTAGCGCCGAGCTGCGCTCGGCTGCTGCGCCACGACAAGATCCAGCGGAGCGCAGCTCCGCTCTACATCAGCGCCTCGCAGCCTGGGCTACCGCGGAGCCGAGCTGCGCTCGGCGGCGGCACTATTCGAAGCTGTTAGCGAAGATCGTGGCGGCGGGAGCGGTTGCACGGCAGGTGGGACCACCCGCTTTCAGGGTGATGTTGTCGATGCTCCAGCCATCGCGCACCACGCCGCCGTCACTGGTGAAGCGGAACCTCACCTGGGCCTGCGCGGCGCCCGCGAGCTGCGGCACGGCGACGCGAACGGTTCGCCACTGGGGGTCGCCGGAACAGCGGTTGACTTCGATCCACGCGCCGGCGGCGCTGCTCCGTACTTCGACGATGCCGTAATCGAACCCGGCTTCGGTGTCGCAGCGCGCTTCATACGCCAGTTCCGGATTCTCGTATCCAGTGAGGTCGAACGGCGGCGATGTCAGGCTGATATTGCGGCCGTTGGCGTAATTCCCGCCAGGACTGTCGGTGAAATAGCGGCTGGCGTGCGCGGCATCGGCGTTGGCGATTCCCCACGGGGCCTGCAACGTCCAGCCCGGCGCGCTGCCTTCGGCGTCCTCGGCGAGCACCGCGCACAACGGGAACAACTGGAAGTCGCGCGTGACCGAAAGGCCAGCCGGCGCGACCACGCCGTCCACCGCAACGGATTCGAAGTCCGGCGCGCTGACATCGAAATGATGCGTTCCGGAGGGCAACCGCCGGCTGTAGAGACCGCTGGCATCGCTGCGTGACACGAAGCCGCTGGCGCGGATGTCGGCGACGATGGGCGTCGACGTGCGCGCGTTGCGGACAGTGCCCGCAACCGTGCCGATATCCGCCGGATTGCGAATGTCCGCGAACGCGGCCGTGACCGCGCCAACCGCCCCGGACACGTCGCGGCCCTGCAGGTACAGCAGGTGCTTGCCGACGCCAAGCGCGCCCACGGCAATGTTGGCCGCGACGCTCTCGTTCGGCTCGTCGAATGCGCCGTCAACCGCGCCCGTGGCCACCGGACTGGCGCCCGCCTGCCAGGGTGCGAGTTGCACGTACACGCTCGCGTCCGTCACGGCGTGGCTGGGTTCGCTGCCGCCCAGCGACTGGTTGAAGCGCGTGTCGTCGAGCGTGCCGCTGATCGCAAGGCTTTCGCCGGGGAACGCGAGGTCGGGCTGCACCACGAAGTCACGCGCCTCGGGCCCTGCGGGCAGCAGGTAGGGTGCGCGCGCCACGCGCAACGCGTAGCGCAGCGCCGCGAAATTGCCGGGGAAGACTGTCGACTCGAAGGCCGCGCACGATTCGAAAAACGCATTGCCGAGTTCAAAGGTATAGGCAGCGACGCCGAGCTCGCCGTAGGCGAAGTCATCGGTGGTGCCGTCGGTGACGTACAGATCAACCGCCTGCTGCGGCGCGTAGTTGTTGAACCACGCGAAGCGTCGTCCCAGCGTTTCGAGCGCCGGCCCATTGGGCGGCACCTGGGTGGTGTATCCCCAGGGCCAGAGCACGAGGCTCGAATAGCTGTGCAGGTCGAAGAAGAGGCCACTGGTATTCGCCGGTGCCGCATCGGTGGCCAGCGGGCCGCGATTGTCCGGAAACTGCGCACGCACGTAATTGACGACCGCTTGCGTCTCCGGCTCGGAGGCCGCGAAGGGACCGCGATACGTGTCCTGGCACGCGGTCGGACTCGATCCGCCATGCATGCCCCATTCAAACGGGTAATTGCGGTTGAGGTCGGAGCCGCGGCGACCCGTTGGACAGTAATTCGCGTTGGTGTTCTTGCGCCAGTCGGAACCCAGCTCGGCCTGCTTGCGCCCGTCGGGGTTCGACTGCACCAGCATGTGCAGCTCCTGGTGATCGAGCACCCAGGTCGCCTCCGCATTCTGCCCATAATTCGCGAGCAGCCATTCAACGAGACGCAGGCCGACCTCCACCGGCGTGTACTCGCGCGCGTGGATGCCGGTCATGATGAAGACCTTCGGCTTGGGGCCACTCGTGTTCGCATTGGTCAGCTGGATGACGCGAAGATCCTCGCCGCCGCCGGCCGCGCCGCTGGAACGCTCCCATGTGTCGCCGATGTCGACCAGGCGCACGAACTGCGGATATTGCGCAAGCAGTGCATCGAAGCGCGCGCCGCTTTCGGCGACGGTGCGATAGCACGGGAAATTCACGATGCCCGCCAGTGGCCCGGGAGTGCTCGACTTCGCGCCTCGTTGCGCCGCGCTTGCCGGCTCGTCCACTTCGACCACGAGACCTTGCGCGCGCATCCCGGAGAGCTCGGCCGCATCCGCCTCGAAAATCACGAGGCCCTTTTCCCTGGCGATCAGCAGGTGCGAATGGCGCTGCGCCAGATCGGCGATGACGGCCTGGTCACGCGTGTGCACGCGGACGATGGAGAGCGCCTCGTACGGCGCATCGGCGGCGCGCAGCGGGGCGAAAGACAGCGCCAGCAGCAGGGTCGAGCAGAGGACTACAGGAATGCGCACGGTCGTCACCGTTCCAAAAACACCGCGCATCATGCCAGTTTCTGGACAGCGGCGCGGCGATCGGGCTCGCGTCCGCGCGCCAGCGGTGACCGTCAGTCGGGCCACGCCGGAACGTGCGCCGTCGCTACATGCTGTCGGGCGGATTCAACGTTCACATGCGAATCGTCGAAGAAGATGTCGGCACCGAACGCGCTCAGGAACGGACCCTTGTCGCGACCGCCGAGGAACAAAGCCTCGTCGATGCGTACGCCCCAATGACGCAGGGTCAGGATGACGCGCTTGTGCGCGGGCGCCGAGCGCGCCGTGACCAGCGCGGTGCGCAGCGGCGACGCTTCGGCGGGAAAGGCCGACTGGATGCGATGCAGCGCCTCGAGGAATCCGCGGAACGGTCCCACGGGCAGTGGCTGCGCACCGCGTTCCCGTTCGTGCCGTGAAAACGCCTCGAGTCCTTCGGACTGGTTGACGGCCTCCGACTCGCCACCGAACACCACCGCGTCGCCATCGAACGCGATCCGCAGCTCGGTCGAATCGCGCGTCGTGGCCGACGACGGCAGGATGGTCGCCGCCGCCACGCCCGCCGCGAGCGCGGCGCGCACATCCTCCGCGTGCGTCGACAGGAACAGCTGCGCGCCGAAAGGCTGGATGTAGGGAAACGGCGGAGCACCAGAGGTGAACGCCGCGCGGACGATGTCGAGCCCGTGGTACTCGACGGAATTGAAGATGCGCAATCCGGTGTCGCCAGAATTGCGCGAGAGCAGGATGATCTCGACCTGCGGGCCCTGCGTCCTGCCCGCGTTGAGCGCGAGCAGCTTGCGCACGAGCGGGAACGCGATGCCCGGCTCGAGGACTTCGGATTCCCGATCCACCTGGTAGCGGATGTAGGCGTCCAGGCCATCGCGTTCGAACAACGCGTGCGCGTCGTCGAGCGCAAACAGTGCGCGCGAAGAGATCGCTACCGTGAACCGCTCTTCTACGGGCGAGGCATCACTTGAGAGGGTGCCCGTTCCGCCGGCCGAAGTCACATGACCCGGTTCCCCAGCGCCTGTCACTGGCCCTCGAAACCGTCGACCAACACTTCCTCTGCTGCGGTAACGGCGTCGAGTGCGGCCTTTACGTCCAGCCGCCCGTAGCCGAACACGGCGTTGGGCACGGCGGATCCGGGGAAGTTGCCGCAGTTCTGCGTGCTGGCGCGTGGCGCGGCCGTCGACTCCAGAACAGAACGCACCCGGATCGGATAATCGGCGAGCCACGGATGCCGAGATATCAGCAACGCGACCGCACCCGCGACGTGTGGGCCGGCCATGCTGGTGCCGCTCTTGGATCCGTAGAGGCCGTTAGGCACGGACGACCTCACGATGTCTCCCGGCGCCGAGATGTTCGGCGCCAGGCGGCCGTTGACCGGCCCCCGGCTGGAGAACGTCGAGATTGCATCGGGCACGGCGCTGGTGGTCGAGCCGACGGTAAAGGACAGGTCGAGCGTGGCCGGTGGATCCCGGACCGTGCTGCAGCTCGAGCCGGCATTGCCTGCCGACGCGACAAACACGATACCGAGCTGATGCAGATTCCCGATCGCGGTTGCCATCAATGCATCGGTCTGCGCACTGCAGCCTTCGCTGGCGGGACAGCCCCAGGAGTTATTGATGACGTGCGGCGCAAGGTCCGCGCGCGGATTGTTGCCCTGTGCGTCGGTTGGCGCCGCGAAGA
>JBKJSW010000138.1:0-2570 GCA_046595765.1 Ahniellaceae bacterium | reverse complement strand
AGTGAAACGCGTCAGCGCCCATGGTAGTGCGGCTCAAGCCGTGCGAGAGTCGGTCATCGCTGAGCATCTACAACCCAACGCCCCGTCGACAGCCTCGACGGGGCGTTTTCTTTGGGGACAAGAAAAGCAGAGGAAGACTCGGGCCAGAGCGCTTTCTCGCACGACTCTCATTTGCACTGGATTGCCAGATCCGCTCCTGAGCGCTCCTCAAGCGCGCCCCACAACGTCCTGCTCTCTTCCGACGTCAGCGTCCTCTGCTTTTGCGCCACGAGCAGGTCATCGATTTGCTGATCGAGTGTCTGGCGGTCGAGCTTCTCGATCGCTTCCAGAAACTCGACAGCCCAGGTTTCAGGCGTTGCGGTCAGCTCCAGAGAAGCGACTTTGAGTAACGCAGCATGTGCTTCGTGGCCTTCCCAGTGCTCAAGCAATTGTCCAGTCCGCAAGTCTGGGTGGGTCCGAACGTGCTGGATGAGTTCGGTGAGCAGTTCCGCGCCGGGTTGCCGCAGCACCGCAAAGCGGTGCGGCGGCTCCAGCGCGAGGGCCAACGAAGGCTGTTGCACCAACATGGCGATGGCCTTTCGCACCAGACTCGTGGGAGAGCCCCTGGACATTCCCCTGTTCTGTGCAACTGAAGGCCGTGGGGATTGGGACGGGGGCAGAGAAGGCTGTGCGCGAAGTCCAGTCAACTCCGCACTTCTTTCCCGCATGAGATCTCGGAACGCGCCGTCCGGTATGCGCTCGAGGAACGGCTTGATGCGCTCCGCCAATCGAGCGCGCCCCTCCAACGAGTCGAGGTTGACGTCGCGCGCAAGCTCTTCGAAGAAGACGCGGGACAACGGCGTGGAATCGCGCAAACGCTCCTCGAACGCCGCGGCGCCCTCCTCCCTCACGATTGAATCGGGATCCTGACCTTCCGGAAGGAACAGGAAGTGCGCCTGACGGCCGTCTCGCATGCGTGGCAAGGTGTTTTCCACCGCCCGCCAAGCGGCGCCGCGGCCCGCGCGGTCACCATCGAAACAGAAGTACACGTCCTGGGCGCTCCGGAACATGAGCTCCACCTGATCGGCAGTGACTGCCGTACCGAGCGTGGCCACCGCCTGTGTGATTCCGGACTGGGCCAAGGCGACCACGTCCATGTAGCCCTCAACCACGATGAGGCGCTCCAGACGAGATTGCGCCTGCCTTGCCCGATGCAGTCCGAACAGCTCGCGTCCCTTGTGAAAGAGCGGAGTCTCGGGAGAGTTGAGGTACTTGGGTTCGACGCCTGGCACCACCACGCGCCCGCCAAATGCAATGACCCGGCCACGCCGGTCTTCAATCGGAAACATGAGCCGGTCGCGGAATTTGTCGAACACGCGGCCGTTGTCGCTGCGGGACACGAGCCCGACGCGCTCGAGTAGCCTCAGACGGCGCTCGTCGCCACCGAGTTCACTCTTAAGCGCGTCCCAAGCATCCGGCGCGAAGCCCAATGCGAAGGCTCGACGCGTCGGCTCATCGACGCCGCGGCCCTTCAGGTATGCGAGCGCCTTGGCGTCGGAATCGAGGCGGCCGGTAAAGAATGCCGTCGCCGATACCAGCACTGCATACAGGTCCTCGAACCCCTGGCTGTGACGCGTGTGCGTCTCGCGCGGCACGGCGAGGCCCGCACGCTGTGCAAGGTCCTCCACGGCATCGAGGAACTCGAGCCGCTCATATTCCATGAGGAACTTGAGAGCCGTTCCGTGCGCAGCGCAGCCAAAGCAATGATAGAACTGCTTGGTCGGGCTCACGGTGAAACTGGGCGTGCGCTCGTCGTGGAAGGGGCAGCGCGCGTGGAATTCGCGCCCGGCACGCTTCAGCTCGATACGTTCACCGATCAGCGCAACGATGTCCGTTCGCGCGAGCAGTTCGTCGATGAATGCATCGGGTATGCGGGCCATGGGATCAATCTACCGCGTGCAGTCCAGTTCGTCCGATCAAAGCAACACACCATGCCGCCCCAGCTTGGCGCCGATGCGACGTCCACCCCGCCGCTCCTTGGTCCGCGCCCGATTACCGCTCAGACACTCGACGCGTCTAATGCAGCGGCTATCGCGTGAGCCGCTGTTTGACCAGTGATGAGACCTGCCCCATATCGGCCTGGCCAGCGAGACGAGGCTTCAAGACGGCCATCAGCTTTCCGATCTCCGCCGCGGAAGTTGCGCCTGTGCTTGCGATGGCCTCGTCGATCACAGCGAGGATCGCACTTTCGTCCAGCCGCGCCGGGAGGTAACTCTCCAGGACTACGATCTCGTCGCGCTCCACCTGTGCGAGGTCCTCACGGGCCGCCGCCGAGTACTGGATCACGGAGTCGCGGCGCTGCTTGACCATTTTTTCGAGCACGGCGAGGACCTGCGTGTCGTCGAGCTCAATGCGCTCGTCGACCTCGCGTTGCTTGATGGCCGCGTTGACGAGACGGATCACACCCAGGCGCTGTTTGGCGCCGGATTTCATCGCGGCCTTCATGTCTTCAACCAGCCGTAATTTCAGACTCACTGCAGCAGCTCCCGATACGCAGAAACGCAAAAGCCGACGTCGCGGGGCGACATCGG
>JBKJSW010000134.1:0-6485 GCA_046595765.1 Ahniellaceae bacterium | reverse complement strand
AGTGAAACGCGTCAGCGCCCATGGTAGTGCGGCTCAAGCCGTGCGAGAGTCGGTCATCGCTGAGCATCTACAACCCAACGCCCCGTCGACAGCCTCGACGGGGCGTTTTCTTTGGGGGCAAGAAAAGCAGAGAGAAGCTCCGCCTGAAGCGGACTCTCGCACGACTCTCATTTGCGCTGCAGCGCGACATCCGACCGGGTGCGTTCCTCAACCGCCCATCGTCGACGTAACGGTCGGAAACCAAGTGTGCCGAAAACGTCACTTGCATCACAAAACTTGAGAGGACTAGACTCGGTTCGACTTGCGTGAGTGCGGTGCGTCGCGCGTTCTCGACCCTTCACTGCCGTGATGCTGATCTGGGGGGATCAATGCGTCGATCGGGCTCTGCTCCATGTTTGCGCTGCGCCGGCCGGCTGCTGCCGGGCACAGCTGCGCCCATCGATTTCCCCGTCTCCCAACCGCGTGCCCACGATTGCACATTCGTGCCGGTCGACGACGCGCCATTCGTCCATTGGAGTCGCCCATGAAAGCCCTGTTCGCGGCATTGATGACCTTCGTCGCGCTGCTGGCGCCGCCGCACGCGCAAGCGAACCCCATCACCATCGATAATGGCGTCACCGGCGACGGCGCCTGGCAGGTGGTGGTCGAACCCGGTGGCGATTCCTTCTCCGGCATCCTGGATCCCGCGGGTTCGATCGGACCCAGCGACGTGATTTTCAATCTCTCGACCCTGGTCGACCCGGGCGCCGATGGCGGCGCCGTGGCGCTGAGCAGCTCCTCCATCACCGGGTTCACGTTGAGCGCGCCGGGCCAGGTGTCCTCAAGCGGCTCTTTCGCGGGAGCGAATGGTCCCGTGAACTGGAACTCCGTCTCCACCATCGCCCCCGGATCGCTGACGTACCAGAACACCGTGACATTCACGAGCGCTATGCCATTCGGCACGCTCCGCGTGCTGTGTTACCTCGACGAGGACGTGGCCGGCTCGAGCGACGACATCATGGTGCCGTTAGGAACGCCAGGCCAGGCCAACTTCAACGTGCTCACGGTGGACAACACCGACAATTTTGGCGTGGCGCACGCCGCCGGCTACCTCACCGCCACCAACGCGACCTACATCGGCTGGGCCGCGGACGAGTACTCGGACCTCATCAACGCGATCGCCAACCAGGGCACGACTTATTCCATCCCCGGTGTGATCGACACGACCAGCCTGCCGCTGATCACCGACGCGCGTTATCCCGGTCGCATGGTGTACGGACCCAACGACATCACCAACGCGTTTGCGTTCGATGTAACGCCGACCGCGACGACAGCCACCATCGCCTGTTCACTCGGCGGACTGCCGACCGGACAACTGCCTGCGCTGACGATTGCAAAGACCGCAGCCGGGGCCGTCGCGAACGGCAGCGACCTCGTCTACACGCTGCGTTATGCAAACACGGGTCCGGCAGCAACCGGTGTCGTCATTCGCGACCGACTGCCGATGGGCGCAACCTTCGTCTCGGCTAGCAACGGCGGCACGCTGGCGGGAGACACGGTGACGTGGGCGATCGGCGATGTCCCCGCGAACTCGGGCGAACGCACGTTGACGTTGACGGTGCGCGTCAGCGGCGTCGCGGGCAGCATCATAACGAACGCCGACTACAGCATCAGCGGTACCGGCCTCTCGATGGTCGCCGGCGCGCCGGTGTCGACTACGATCACCGCAGCCAGCGTGATCGTTCCGCCGATCGTGCCAAGTGTGCTCGGCTGCACGAACCTGCCGCTGACGCCGGATGCGCTGCGCGACGCGACTTTCGAACTGTCGAGCGATGGCAACTTCCTGTTCCAGATCCTGCTGAACGTGGGGCCGCGCGATCCCCGCTGTCTCACGCTCGGTCGCTTCTGCGTCGGCGTCCAGGAAGTGACCGCCTTCGACCGCAGCAGCGGAACTCGCCGCGCGCTTACCAGCAACAGTCCGCAGGGTTGGGAGAACGTCTACGCCTTGTCCGGAAACCGGGCCTGGGTCGTCACCGGCACCAGCGGCTTCAACTACAGCTACGCCGGTCGCCAGCTCGCCAGCGCGACCTACAGCGGCACGATGGGCAGTGTTCCGGCGACCCGCGGCGACATTCGCCTAGTGAACGCCGCAACTGGCGCTTCGCTGCCGCTGATGACGCCATTCCGTATGGCCACCGCAGCTGCGGGCCTCAGTTGGAGCGGGCATTTCCAGGCCGCTTCCTACGACGGCAATTCGATCCTGCTGGTGGAGTTCGCTTACGATGACCGGGGCGCACTTGTCGACGGCGGCCTGCACTTGGTGGACATCCCCGCGCAGACCTCCTTCGACCTGTTCAACCGCATCCAGGATCTTTCCGGGCAACCGCAAGGCCTGGGCGGCCCCGACTTCCCACACTTCTTCCAGCTGTCGGGCAATGGAAACCGGATCTCGTTCAGCTCCAACGTCGTGCTGACCGGTACCAGCGCCGGCACTCGCGTAATCGCCCTGCCCGGAAACGCCTACGGACTGCGCGAACTCGCCTATGTATTCGATCGTGCCGCCAATGCATTGGTACTGGTGGCGCAACCCAACCTGTCGCAGCCGCGTGTCGGCGGTGGTTCCTCGCTGTTGTTCGTGCGCGAACTCGGCGCCACGGGAACGCTGGTCGCGCTGGATCGCACCGTGCCGTTCCTGGGCACGCCGGGCAACCCGGATGGAAACAGCGAAATTTATATTGCCCAGCCGGGGCTCGGCATCTCGCAGATCACGAATACGGCGCCGCCGCCGACCGGCAACCTGCTCTCCCCCGGGCTAGGGTTCATGACGCCCAACGAGCGCTTCGTGTACTTCAACGCCGAGCAGAACCTGGTCGGTCGCAATGCCGACCGCAGCAACGAGGTGTACCGCTACGACGTGCAGACCGGCAGCTTGCGCCAGGTCACCAACCGCATCGACGCTCGAGCTGATTTGTTGGCGTTCCTGGGCCTCACTCAGACCGATTCCCTCGGCAACGAGCTGGTGCCGAACGAAACCAGCTTCGACGGGCGCTTTCTGCTGATCACACCCACCGGTCCCACGACGTCGGTGTCGCTCGGCGGGGGTGCCTACAGCGTGGTGGCCGAGCAGCAGATGCTGTTCGACTGCCAGTAACCAACGGACCCAGGGGAAAAGACATGAAGAAGAATCGTCCGTTGCAGCTTGCTCTCGCCATTGCTGCGCTCTTGTCCATCGGTGCGGTGGAAGCACGCGAGCAGGTGCGCACCGTCGAGGTACTCAAGTCCGGAGCCGTTCGCGTCACCACAGGACGTTCTGTGGCCAAAGTGGGCGAGGCGTTCTGCGCCGCCAATCCCAACTCCGCCTTCCGCTTCGTCGAAACTGCCACCGGTGCGGCCTCCAGCCGCGTCGACGAGGACGACGGCACGGTCACCGCAACCTTCAATGTCACCATCGATGCCATGTGCCTTCCGGGCACCACGACCGTTCGTATCAACTACGGACCGGTCGCCGGCGGCACCGCCACGCTCGGCACCGACTACACCGTGGGCTCTCCCAATCCTGCCCCGGCCACGCTCACCAATATTCCCCAGTTCGGCGGGCCGAGCACGGCGTCTGCGAATCAGCCAGTGACTATCATCGACGACTCTGCGCAGGAGCCGGATGAGACGATCAAGTTCGGGAGCTTGGGTGGTGCATTCGCAAACACGCCGCCCGGAGCAAGCTCACCGTCCGTCGTCGGCATCAGCAGCAACGGCATGGCGTTGTCGACTTTGACCATCGACGACAACGACGATCTTACGAATGTTGGGGGACAGGCCGGTGCGCTGGTCGCTGACGACCCCACCGCCACGTCCGTCGCCGCTGCGCTCAACACCATCTGCAACGCGCCCGGTCAGAATGCGGCGCTGCTGGCGCAGTGTCGTACGATCCAGGCTGGCGCGGCCGCGGGCGATGCCGAGGGCGTGCGGGAAGCCCTTCGCGCAATCGCGCCGGAAGAAACCCAGACCCAGAACGCGACCGTCGTGGAACTGGGCGGCGCGCATCTCGACAGCATCGGGCAACGCCTGAGCGCGTTGCACGTTGCGCGCAACGCGCGGCGCCGGGAAAACGGCTTTGCTTTCAACTTCGATTACGCCGGCACGCCGGTCTCTTCGCTGGTGCAGTCGCTGGTGCAGACCGATGATCCCGGCAACGACGGCGCCGGGTTGCTGGCCAGCCCGTGGGGCGTGTTCGCCAACGTGTCGGTGGGTGGCGGCGATCGCGACGCGACGACCCGCGCGTCCGGTTTCGACTACGACCGTTTCGACCTGAGCGTTGGCGCCGATTACCGCTTCAACGACGCCTGGGTCGGAGGCGCCGCGGTCGGTTATTCGAGCCTTTCGTCGGACCTCGACAACAGCGGAGGTTCGGTCGATTCCGATTCCTACTCCTTCCTCGGCTATGGCAGTTACTCGCATCCGGACGGCACCTACGTCGATGGCGTGCTGAGCTATTCGAGCGTCGATTTCGACCAGGAGCGCGGCATCAATTTCACGGTCGGCGGAAGCACCGTCAACGAGACCGCCACCTCGCAGACCGACTCCGATCAGTTCGGATTCGACCTGAGTGTCGGCCACGCGTTCAATTCCGGCGCGTGGGTGTTCACGCCGAGCGGCGCCATCCGCTACCTCGACACCACGATCGATGCATTCCAGGAAAGCGGCGCCGACGAATTCAACGTCGCCGTCGAGGAGCAGAACCTCGAATCGCTGGTGGCGGCGTTCTCCTTCAATGTCTCGCGCAACGTTAGCACGTCGCGAGGAATCGTCATTCCTTATGCGCAGCTGACCTGGAGCTACGAAACCGAAGACACCGCCGATGCGCTCGTCGTGCGTCTGGTCAACGATGTCTCGAACACGCGCTTCGTGGTCGTGGGTGACCAGCGCGATTCGAGCTACGGCAACCTCGATCTCGCGTTGACCTGGGTGATGGCGGGTGGATTCCAAGGCTACGTCGCGTATTCGCGCGTGTTCGGACTCGAGTTCTTCAGCGACCAGGGCATCACCTTCGGCGGTCGCTGGGAGCTGTAGCCCCGACCAGAACCCGGGCGGTGAAAGCAGCGGAGCAAGCTCCGCTCTACCAACGCCGGGAATGGGGGACCTTGCGCCCGTAGTGCCGAGCTTGCTCGGCAGCGCAATTGGAGATTCCCTGGGGATAGATATTGGCTCTCGGCTTCGCGACGTCCACAATAGGCGGCTCACAGGCGAAAACACGGAACGCACATGGCCATCCGCGAAGCAACCGTCCCTGACATCGGCGGTTACAGCGATGTGCCGGTGATCGAGATCCTCGTGAAGGTGGGTGACCGCGTCACCGCAGACCAGGGGCTCATCACGCTCGAGTCGGACAAGGCGACCATGGAAGTGCCCGCGCCTTTCGCGGGCGTAGTCAAGGAGCTGAAGGTCAAGCTCGGTGACGCGATTGCCGAAGGCGCGGTCGTCGCGCTGATCGACGACGCCGGCACCGACGCTCCGAAGGCGCCTGCAGTTCCAGCCGCACCTGCGGCGCAATCTCCGTCCAAGCCCGCGGCAGCTCCCGATGCACCCGCTCCCGCAATCGCCGCGCCCTCTGCCGTACCCGCAGCGGCCGCACCTTCGCCCGTACCTGCACAAAGGGCTGTCGACGCGACGCGCGACAGCGCGCTCGATCCAGAAGCTGCGCCGCCAAATATTCCCGCCGCGGTATTCGATGCGCTGCGCGTGCTGCCCGACAAAGTGCCGCACGCGAGTCCCGCCGTGCGCGGCTTTGCACGCGAGCTCGGAGTCGATCTCGCACGAGTCAACGGCAGCGAACGCGGCGGACGCATCAGCCGGGAAGACGTAAGCGCGTTCGTGAAACGCACGCTGGCGAGTCCGTCCGCCGCCGTCACAGGTGCGGGAGGCGGGGGCCTCAATCTCATCCCGTGGCCCAAAGTTGATTTCGCGCGTTTCGGCGAGATCGCCCTGGAGCCGTTGTCGAAGATCAAGAAAATCTCCGGCGCCAACCTTGCGCGCAACTGGGCGATGATTCCGCATGTCACCCAGTTCGACACGGCCGACATCACCGATCTCGAGGCATTGCGCGTCGAGCTCAACGACGAAAACGCGAAGCTCATCGCCAAGGGCGGCGCCACCAAGCTGACGATGCTCGCGTTCCTGATCAAGGCGGTGGTCTCGGCGCTGCAGAAATTCCCGACGTTCAACGCATCCCTCGATGCCACCGCCGAGAACCTGGTGCTGAAGAAGTATTTCCATATCGGCTTCGCCGCCGACACGCCGAACGGTCTGGTGGTACCGGTGATCCGCGATTGCGACAGGAAGGGCGTCATGCAGATCGCGGTGGAGTCGGGAGAACTCGCGGCAAAGGCCCGCGACGGCAAGCTTGGACCAGCGGACATGAGCGGCGGCTGCTTCTCCATTTCGTCGCTCGGAGGCATTGGGGGCACCGCGTTCACACCCATCGTGAATGCGCCGGAAGTCGCCATCCTCGG